>DATKWP010000053.1:0-2211 GCA_035529535.1 Anaerolineae bacterium
GGTGGGAGAATCGGTGGTGGGGCTGTTCCTGGGGCGGCGCTCGACGCGGATGGCTTCGACGGCACTGAGCAAACAGCGCCAGGCCAGCCTGGCGAAGATGAAGGTGACGGAGGCCGGGGACACGGTCGAAGCGCTGCAACAGGAGATCAAGCAACTGGAAGAGGAGTTGCAGGCACAGGCGAGCACGGTGCGCGACCGCTGGGAAGAGGCACTGCAGAAGGCGGAGCAGGTGCCGGTCGCGCCACGGCGGACGGACATCGAGGTGGACCTGTTCGGGCTGGCGTGGGCACCGCACTGGCAGATCACGTACCAGGATCGAGGGGGTACGGCGCGCACAGAGGTTGTGCTGGCGTACTGATCCGGCCCTCTGCTCAGCACAGGCCACACACCGCCGGACTGTGGTCCGGCGCGAGCAACCGAGGGGGAGGCCGCCGGACCGTGGTCCGGCGCGAGCAAGCAAGGGGGGATCGCCGGACTGTGGTCCGGCGGAAGCGTACTGTCTCCCGTCATTCTGAGGAGCGAAGCGACGAAGAATCTCAATTAGAGTATGCCAACACGGGCCTGACCGCCGTTGACTACGTCACGATCACCGACATCCTGCCCCTCGGGTACCTGACGAACGTCCGTTATGCTGCCTGGCCCCCGATCTCCAGCACACAGGGCGTCACCTACGTCTGGACGCTTCCCCAGCTTAGTTATGGCCAGTGGGGCCTGATCACCATCACCGCTGAGTCGCTGGCGACGGTGATCCCGGCCAACACGGCTTCCATCACCGGGCTCAACGCGATCGGTGGACCCACGCCCGACAGGAACCCGAGCAACAACACTGCTACCATGTGCGTTCCGGTGGACAGCGCCAGTTTCCAGTACGCACCGGCTGATCCGCAGGTTGGCCAGACCATCGCCTTCACCGCCACCGCGACCGGCAGTAGCCCCATTACAACCATGTGGAGCGCCGACGACGGCTGGTCGGCCAGCGGTTTTGCGCAGAGCCACGCCTTCACCAACAGGGGCTGGCACACGGTCTGGCTGACGGCCACCAACCCCTGCGGGCAAAAGTCTACCAGCAGGACCATCTTTGTGCACGAACATGGGGTGACCATCGCACCGCACACGGCGACCGGTAACGTTGATCCCGGCCAGACGGTGACCTACACACTGCGCGTGACCAACACGGGCAACGTGGCCGACGTCATCGGGCTGGGCCACAGTGGACCCAGCACCTGGACGGTGACCTATTCGGCCAACCCGCTGAGCCTGGGAGCAGGGGGAGGAGTGGACGTGAAGGTCTACGCTGGCATCCCGGCGAGTGTTTCACGCGGGAGCACCGGCATCATCACTGTGACCGCCACTTCACAGGCCGATCCGACCAAGCGCGACGCAGGCGTGCTGACCACCCACGTAGGCCAGCGCTTCGTCTATCTGCCGATCGTGCTGCGCAATCACCAGTAGCCTTGGTGGCATTGCAGCCCCCGGCCTGAGGCCGGGGGCTGGTCACCTCCATCATTGCCAGGCCCCCCACGCAGTGGGGGGTTCCACCGGTGTACTCACCGGCGACTGCCTGCCCACGCACACGCCTGGCCCAGCCGTGACCCTACCCCCGTCTGCGACGGGGGCTTCGACTATGCATTTGCCGCTTGCTCGTTCCCCAACCATCAAGTAGAATAGACTTGGCTGAAATCGGCCATGCGTTTTCTATACCCAAGATACCCCGTGATGGGGTTGGGACTGTTCTGTACTTAACTTTACATAAGGAGGATGGATGTCCAAGTATCGTATCGCGCTGATGCCCGGCGACGGCATCGGCAAAGACGTGATGGACGCTGCTCAGATCGTGCTCGACAAGATCAGGCTCGACGCCGAGTTCGTCCCTGCCGGCATCGGCTGGGAATTCTGGTGCAGGGAGGGGGACGCGCTGCCACAGCGCACAGTGGACACCCTCAAGTCTTGCACCTGCGCGCTGTTCGGCGCCATCACCTCGAAGGGGAAGACAGAGGCCGAGTCAGAGCTGGTGCCCGAGTTGCAGGGAAAAGGACTCACGTACCGCAGCCCCATCGTGCGCATGCGCCAGTCGTTCGATCTCTACGTCAACCTGCGCCCCTGCCGGGCCTACAAGGGGAACCCGCTCAACTACCGGAACGACATTGACCTGGTCATCTTCCGCGAGAACACGCAGGACCTCTACTCAGGCGTCGAGTTCTTCCCGTTGCC
>DATKWP010000054.1:0-8591 GCA_035529535.1 Anaerolineae bacterium
CCGCCGTGACGACCATGGGAAGCCCCGCTGCCATGGCCTGGGGTAGCACCCGCGGCAACCCCTCCCACAGCGATGTCAGGGCGAAGACGTCGAAACTGTGCAGCAGGTCGGGCACGTCGCTCCGCAGGCCGGTCAGATGCACGCACCCCTCAAGCCCCAGCGCAGCCACCCGTGCCTCCACCTCGGCGCGCAGCGGGCCATCGCCCACCACGACGAAGTGAACGTCCGGCCGCGCTGCCACCCCGGTGTACTCACCGACGACCTGCACCGCCGCCTCCACAAAGTCGAGCGGGGCCTTCTGGGGCGAAAGCCGCGTCACCGTGCCTACGATGGGCGCCTCGGGTGGGATGCCCAGTGCGGCTCGCACGGCCTGGCGCGGGCGGACCGGCTGCCGGAAGCGATCCAGTTCGACGCCGCTGCGGATGGTGACGTATTTCTCCGGGGTACCGATGCCGTCGGCCAGCCCCTTCTCTGTATTGCGGGGGGAGACGACGATGAGCCGGTCGGTGATGCGCTGGGTCAGCCGCTCCAGGGTGACGTAATAGCGGCGCACCAGGGGGTGTTGGCGGTCGTGATGGCCCCACCCGTGCACCGTGTGCACGATGATGGGCACCCCCGCCAGGTAGGCCGCCCAGCGGCCCAGGATGCCCGCCTTGGAACTGTTGGTATGCACGATGGCGTAACGGCCGCGCCTGATGAAGCGGGTCAGGCGGACGAGCGCCTGCACGTCCCTGGCGGGGCTGACCTCTCGCCTGAGCGCCGGTTCGATGGTCAGCGGGATTCCTCGCTCTCGGGCGTTCTCGATCAGGCTCCCCTCCACGCCGGTCTGGGGGCCGGAGAGGAGGTGCACCGTCCACCGCGACTTGTCGAGCATATCGGCGATGAGGATGGCGGTCTCCTGCGCCCCACCGACGATGAGGCGGGTGATCACCTGCAGCACACGGACCTGGCTCGTGGCACGCCGATCGGATGTACTCATCCGCCCTCACTCTGCCAAGGACTGCCTGTACCACGCCACCGTCCGCCGCAGCCCCTCGCGCAAGTCCACCTCGGTGCGGTACCCCAGCGTTTCTTGCGCGGCAGTCACGTCGGCCAGCGAGTGGCGCACGTCACCCGGGCGGGGAGCGGCGTGGACGGGCATGACGTGAGTACCCAGCGTCTCGTTGAGCGCGGCGATCAGGTCCAGGAGAGTGCACCTTTGCCCACAGGCCACGTTGAATACCCGGCCGGCCACGCCAGGGGCGGTGGCGGCCAGCAGGTTGGCGTGCACGACGTTGGAAACGTAGGTAAAGTCCCGCGATTGACCCCCGTCGCCATAGACGGTCGGGGCTGCCCCTCGCAGCATGGCCGTGATGAACAGGGGGATCACCGCTGCATATTGAGAAGTGGGGTCCTGGCGAGGGCCGAAGACGTTAAAGTAGCGCAAAGACACCGTCTCCAGCCCATATAGTTCGGCGAAGGTCTGGCAATAGTGCTCTCCAGCCAGTTTGGAGACGGCGTAAGAGGACTTGGGCCGGGGCAGATGGTCCTCCTGTTTGGGCAAGGCTGGGCTATCACCGTACACGGAGGACGACGAAGCATAGACCACCCGTTTGACGCCCGCATCCCGGGCCGCCATCAACAGGTACAGCGTACCGGTTGCGTTCGCAGTGTGGGCCGCGAGTGGATCGTCCACCGAGCGTTGTACCGAAGCCAGCGCGGCCTGGTGCAACACGCAGTCCATGCCCTCCACCGCCCGGCGCACGGTGGCCAGGTCACACAAGTCCCCCTCGATGAGATCTACGTGCTCCAGGAGCGGGGCCAGGTTCTCCCGCCGGCCGGTACTAAAGTTGTCCAACACGCGCACGCGCTCTCCCCGGCGGATCAACTCTTCCACGATGTGGGAGCCGATGAAACCGGCCCCCCCGGTAACGAGATAAGATGCCATCCGACCTCCTCAGTCTACCCTGCCTATTCTACCACACGTGCATTGTTGAAGGAACAGCTCTATGGGAGAGCCATAGTAGCAAGAAGGGCCAGGAAAGGCATGACGGGTATTCTATAGCGGGCATCGTAGGACACTGGGCCGGTGACCAAGGCGAAATAACCGATCACGGTCACGGTCAGCAACAGTAAATCCCAGCGCCGGGTACGCAGGCATCGTATGCCGCCCCAGATGGCTCCCGCATTGAGCAGGAGCAAGTACAGTGACTCATAACCCACCGTGCCAAAAAACAACCAATCATCGTGACCGACCTCGGAAAGCCGGCGGCGGAAGTCACGAAAAGATTGCCAGGTACTCGAGACCCCTCGCGTCATCAAATTGGAGAGAAGGCCGGTGCCCGTGCGTACCCATCCCAAGGCACGAGCCATCGTTCCAGCCGTAGGGATGACGAAGAAGACCACAGAACCCTTGAGATGGACTAGGGTATAATCGCCCCAATAGGCACAAATTTCAGCAACGGCTTTTCGTTGGCAGTATGCCGTGAACATGACCTGGTCCTGCTGAATGACATCAGAAGTCTCCCGTTCCACCTCTTCCACCAGTTGGGCATAGGCCGCTTCGGTGGAGATACCCTGCCGGTACGCACGCAGTTGACGCACGTTGTAGAAAAGCAGCGTGGCGGCCTGCACAGTGCTCAGTTGTGCCTGTCCCGCGACAACATAGTTTCGCATCATCCAGGGGGCAACAACCAGGACGAAAGCCAGCACCAGAGAGAGTGTAGCCAGCCACCGCCGCCTCCTATCTCCACGATACAACAAGAGAGATAGCAATCCGCCTACCGGGCCAAAGTACATCAACGCTGGCCGGATCAGTGCGGCCAGCCCGAGCATAATCCCGCTCAGAAAGCCGCATGCCCACTGCTTCCGCCAGATCATCGCACTCCAGGCAACCATCCCTCCTAGGAACACGCAACTGAACAAGGTCTCTGTCATCACCTGATTGGCATACAGCACGCTGCCGACCTCTATGCTCATCAGCAAGGCTATCAGCGTGCCGGCACGGGCATTACCCCACCGCCGCCCGAGGTGGTAAGCCAGGGCTACCGTGAGAGTACTGACCAAGATCTGTATCATTATTGCGGCTGCCGGAAGCGATCCGAAAATAGCATAGTTGGTGGCCAGAAAGACCGGATAAGGAGGTGTCCGATCCACGTGCGGGACCCAAACCCCGGCCTCGTCGAACGAGCCGAAGCGGTGAAAACGGAGCAAGTTGATCGCCAAAGAATGGTATGAATGAGAGTCCACTTGGAAAAATCTGTCAGGATACCGGACCATGGCCCCGAAAAGCCACATTCGCAAAGCAAACGCGACAAGCAAGATGAGGATGGGCAAGGCTCTCAAGCCTCGTTTGGGCTGTGTAAGCCGTAGCAGACCGGGAGTCGTTCCCACCGCCAGCGATTCCTTCTTGACCATGCCCCCTTCCTCGAAACACATTGGACGCTCCTGTACCTTCGCTCGCCGGATGTAGGGGATGAGTACATCCCTTACATCCGCATCGTCTAACTGCTCCGCCGTAGCACAATGTACGCAAACATGGCCAGACCGCCCATCCGACACTGAAGCGCATCTTCCAACCTGCGCCACAAACCAAAGGTCCATCCTGGCATCAGGCTAGCCAAAGACACCCCACCAGAGACCAGGTAACGGAAAGGCATGGTCGGCTTGATCGCTTGTATGCGCAGTTTGGGGAACTCTGCTTCGAATCGAGTCCGGTCTCGTGCAAAGATGATCCACGGCAGAGCCCCATTTGCACCAGAGAGTGGCCCGGCAGATGAAAATTCCCACCTGGCCGCCTCCGGCTGGAAAGGTTCGTGGTGCAGCCTGGTATACACCAGCCGCGACCAGGGTGTAACCCAGGGCTCTAGCATAACGACGACACCGTCCGGCTGCACACAGCGGGTCGCCTCCGCAAAAAAACGCCGGGTCTGCGGCAGGTGGTGCAGCACATCTGTCATCACAATGCCACGCAAGACTCCGTCTGCAAACGGCAACGCTTGCCCGTCCAAGACCGCACTCAGGCCAGGACAATAGAAAATCTCCGAAGTGATCAGGCCGGGGATGAAATCGCTCAAGAAACCCGCCCCCGACCCCAACTCCAACACCGGCCTTTCACCTTCTGGTAAAATCGCCGTGATAACAGCGTACCACTCTCGATAGACCTGCCGCAGAAAACTCTTTTTCTGGATCACCTGCCGTCGCAGTTGGGCAATGCGCGGGTCGTCAATATCCTGCCCCTGCGTCAGACGACAGGCTAGCCCCTTCTTCAGCATCATCAGCCGTCTACCCGTCATACGAACTTTATGCGGCCAGCGGCAAACAATATCATCTTCAGCAACAACCAGCCATGCTTCCAGCGCTGGATGTTGGTCGTACCGTACGTGCGTTGCCGGTAACGGATGGGCAAATCCACGATCTTCAGATTCAACCTGGCGGCACCGAACAGAAGGTCAAAGTCACCAAAAGGATCGAAATCGCCGAAATACGCCCGATTGGCGGCAATCAACTCATAGTCCGCCCTCCATAGGGCTTTAGTGCCACAAAGCGTATCCTTGATCGGTTGCCCCAGCAGCCATGAAAAAGCCAGGCTGAAGAGTTTATTGCCGACCAGATTCAGAAAACGCATGGCCTGTTCTTCCATCGGATAAACCAGGCGCGCACCATTGACAAACTCACCCTGGCCGGACTGCAAGACCTTGTAAGACCGGAGCAAGTCTTCCGGTGGCACGGTCAAATCTGCATCCAGGATCATCACAATGTCGCCGCTGGCCTGCGCCAGGCCCAGCCGGACGGCATCGCCCTTGCCCTCTCCAGTTTGCCGAAACAACTTGCAGCAACGCTCGGGGTGAGCCGCCATGGCCTGTTCTATAACGACGTAAGTATCGTCCCTCGAATGGCCCTCCACAAACACGAGTTCCGTTCCCGACCCCATCTGCGGAGTACGCACAACGATCTGCGGAATATTGCCCGCCTCGTTGCGAGCCGGGACAATCACAGACACCGACGGCTCTTTGGCCAGTGGCCTGGGCCGTGGTCGGGGCCGTGCCACGACAAAGTTAGTCAACGCCAACAACTTGAACGGCCAGAGTTTGACCAGGCATCGGTTGGCCAAAGCGGCCAGCAGTGGCATCGGTAGCGGCCAGACGATCTCTTCCCAGTGCCGGATGACTTCAAAATCGGCCAGGTTGCATAGGTTGACCAGGTCCTCCACCGCCAGCCAGTTCTGGTGTAACGTCGGTTTGCCTAACCCCAGCCATTGCGCCAGCGCCAACGGTGGCTCCCACAACCGGCTGTAAGCGTTCATGATGACCCGGGTCCTGGAAGTCGCCAACCGCGCTACCTGCTCGAAACCGGCCTGCACATCCCACAGATCGTTGACCAGGTCAGAAAGAATGACGACATCGAATTGCATATCCAGGCACAAGTTGTGCGCGTCGGCCTGGATAAAGTGGAGTTCAGGATGCCGTTGCACTGCGCGCTTGAGCATTTCGCTGGAAAAGTCCACTCCAACCCCCAGCGCTGGTTTGAGTGTTGCCAACAAATCCCCTTGTGCACAGCCGATTTCGATAACCCGCTGTCCTGGAGTAACCAGAAACCGGTAAATCTCGGCCAGGCGCCGGTGATAATAGCCTCCCCAGCCCGTCCAGGTGTCCATCTGACGGGCGACCGCATCCCAGTGCGCCATACGCGCCCGCTGGTAGTTCCGGCGGGTGATCTCCGCCCGGTTCAGAGATGGCGTCGAAGTAATGTCCACTTTCCTGTCACATAACTGGGGCTTTCAGGAGATGTTCGTACAGGACCTGTGTCCGTTGTATCATCTGCTCCAGAGAAAAGTATCGCCTCACTCGCTCCCGCCCAGCCTGCCCCATTGTACGCCGCAGACCCGGATCGCGCAAGATGGTTGCGATTGCCTCGGCCAGGGCTACCGAGTCGCAGGGGGGCACCAACAACCCAGTGACACCGTCTACCACCACCTCTGGAGTACCACCGACGGTAGTAGCGACGACGGGCAGTTCGGCCGCCATGGCTTCTAATACCGTGTTCGGTAGCCCCTCGTGCAAGGAAGGTTGGACGAAGAGGTCGAACGCGGGCAACAACCGGGGAACATCGTGCCGGTGCCCTGCCCAGTGGACCCGGTCGGCCACATCCAGACTACTGGCCAGTGATCCCAATACTGCGCGTTCCGGCCCATCGCCGACGACAGCCAGATGCGCACTATCCACACGGGCGAGGGCCTGGATCAGAAAGCCTATGCCTTTGACCGGGTCCAGCCTGCTGACGGTGCCGATCGCCGGGACATCGAGGGGCAGGCCCAACTCAACGCGAGCCTCCTGGCACGAGATGAGAGGCGTTTCTGACACCTCAACGCCATTCGGGATGAGAACCAGCTTGTCCGCCGGCAGGCCGATGTGGGAAATGCAAAAATCGCGCACGTTGGCTGAGACAGCCGTCACACGATCCACCAGCCCAATGGTCCACCGGTTGAAGCGATAGCGCCACTCGCTCTCCATCACCATCGTGCGCTCAGAGCATACGATCATCGGTACGCCCGCCAGCCGGCCCAGGAGGCGGCCGGTCAGGTTGGCATGGAAAAGGCTGGTATGTAAAATTGTCGGGCGGATGTGGCGAATCCAATCGTACAGGCGCACCAAGGCGACCAGATCCGCCTTGTGACGCATGCGCGCGTCGAACACTTCGATGCCGATGGCACGTATCGCCTGGGCCACAGGCTTATCGCCATTGTAGAGACAGGCGACGGCAGGAGAGAAACGCTCGCGGTCCAGGCCGGTCAGCAGGCGCAAGAGGGCAACTTGCGCACCGCCGGTATCAAGTTCGGTGATGAGGTAAAGAACGACCATCCAGCATCACAAGATCTCTTCAGCAGGGCCGCTCAGCATCGCACGCGGACGGTCCACGTAGGTGCGAAACCAGAGTTCCAGGAACACGAGTTCCCAGATGCGGTAGCCGTGGTTGACCTGCCCTGAGACGTGTTCGTCTAATAGCGCGTGCACTGCGCTCCCTTCCAGGATGCCACGCTGAAGCGTGCGCGGGTCGAGGAGCACGTCGTAGGCCACTGGCCGCAGTTCATGGCGAAACCAGCGGCCCACCGGCATGGCAAAGCCTTGTTTGTCGCGGTGCAGGATAGAATCCGGCAGATGGTTGCGCATGGCACGCTTGAGGATGTACTTGGACGTCCGGCCCCGCAACTTGTACTCTGGCGGCAGCCGGGCGGCAAACTCGGCCACTTCGTGATCCAGAAACGGAGAGCGACCCTCCAATGAGTGGGTCATGGTGGCGACGTCCACCTTGACCAGGAGGTCATCTGGCAAGTAGGTGTGCACGTCCACGAACTGGGTGCGTTCGACGAAGTCGGGGCTGTCGGCAGCGGCGTAGGCCTGCTCGAGCAGGACCAGGGAATCTATCCCTGCCATCCGTGCACGAAACTCCGGTGTACACAGCCGTTCCTTTTCCAGGTTGTCCAGCAGGATGATCCAGCGAGCATAGCGCCGTTCCGGGGACGCTTCCATGGCCATGACGAAGCGCTTGAGCTGGCGCACAGGGTCTTTGCGGCGGGTGGATTCGGGCAGGCGGCGGGCCAGCAGGGCGACAATACCTTCTCGCAGCCAGCGCGGCACCCGCTCGTAGCGGGCAGCCAGCCGGGCAGCCAAATAGCGCTCGTAGCCAGCAAAGGCTTCGTCTCCACCGTCGCCGTTGAGGGCGACCGTGACGTACCGGCGCGTCTCGCGGGCGACGTAGTAGGTCGGCAGAGCAGAAGAGTCGGCATAAGGCTCGCCGTAGGCCCATACCAGTTCCGGCAAGATAGCCAGCGCGTCGGGTGTCACGATGAACTCGTGGTGATCGGTGGCGTACCGCTGCGCGACCTGGCGGGCGTAGTGCAGTTCGTTGAAGGTCTGATCGTCGAAGCCGATGGAGAAAGTCTTGACCGGTTCATCCATCGCCTCAGCCATCAACGCGACGATGGCGCTAGAGTCAACCCCACCGCTGAGGAAAGCGCCCAACGGTACTTCGCTCATCAGCCGCATGCGGGTCGCGTCGCGCAGAAGAGCCAGAAGTTGCTCAGTGGCCTCTTCCTCGCCTATTTCCAGTTTGGGCGTGTAGCGCAACGTCCAGTAACGCTCAATAGAGATGCGACCGTTCTCCCACAGGAGCGTGCTGGCCGGGGGCAGTTTGTGAATCTGGCGGAAAGCGGTCTGCGGTCCTGGGATGTACCCGTAGGTCAGATAGTGATGCAGGGCCACGTCGTCCACGTCACGCGAGACAGCCGGATCCTGAAGGAGAGCCTTGATCTCGGAAGCAAAGGTTAGCCCCCCGCCCGTCTCGGCGTAGAGCAGTGGCTTCTTCCCGAAGCGATCGCGAGCCAGGAGCAGGCAACGCTGTCGATCATCCCACAAGGCAAAGGCGAACATGCCACGCAGGTAGTGCACGCAGTCACGACCATACTCCTCGTACAGGTGGATAATGGTTTCTGTATCGGAAGTGCTGTGATAGCGGTGGCCGCGCCGTTCCAGCCCTGTCCGCAGGTCCAGGTGATTGTAGATTTCCCCGTTATAGGTGAGCCAGACCGTGCCATCCTCGTTGCTCATCGGCTG
>DATKWP010000055.1:0-4040 GCA_035529535.1 Anaerolineae bacterium
CTTGAAGAGGCTGGGTTTCAGCCCCGACCAGATGATCGTCACGCTGGAAGCCAAGATGAAGTGCGGGATCGGCAAGTGTGGGCGCTGCAACCTGGGGGAGAAATTCGTGTGTACCGACGGCCCCGTCTTCAGTTGCGCCGAGATCGGCCAGTTCCTGGAGAGTTTCTGATCTCCTGGCAAAGGAGTTATTCATGAGCGACAATGGCGCGGACACACTATGTCCGTTCGAACCGAAGATCATCGGCTTTCTGTGCCGCTGGTGCTCCTACCCAGGGGCCGACCTGGCCGGCACCAACCGCATCAAATACCCGCCGAACATGATCCCCATCCGGGTGATGTGTTCGGGGCGGGTGGACCCCACCTTCGTCATCAAGGCGCTGGCCGATGGGGCAGATGGGGTGCTCATCGCGGGCTGCCACCCGCCGGCGGACTGCCACTACCAAAGCGGGAACATCAAGGCCATGCGACGGTATCCTTTGCTGCTGAAGATGCTGGAGCAGTTCGGCATCGAGAAGGAGCGGGTGCGGCTGGAGTGGATCTCCGCCTCAGAGGGTACCAGGTTCGCTCAGGTCGTCGCAGGGATGAGGGAGACGCTGCAGCGACTGGGCCCACTGAACTGGAGAGTGGGGCAGGCTTTCCAGCCTGCCGAGGGGGAAGTCCAATGAGCGCCAAACCCAAGGTGGCCTTTTACTGGTGCGCCAGTTGCGGCGGGTGCGAGGAGACCATCGTGGACCTAAACGAGGGCATCCTCAAGGTCGTGGAGGCGGTGGACATTGTGCTGTGGCCCGTGGCCCTGGACTTTAAGCGCAGGGACGTAGAGGCCATGGCGGATGGGGAGATCGCGGTGAGTTTCATCAACGGGGCCGTGAGGCTTTCCGAACAGGAGGAGTGGGTCGAACTCTTGCGGCGGAAGTCAAACCTCGTCGTCGCCTTCGGCTCCTGCGCGCACCTCGGCGGCATCCCCGGCCTGGGCAACGTGACCAACAGGGAACTGGTCTTCGAGCGCAAGTATACGGCCGTACCCACGATAGACAACCCCACCAGGATTTTTCCGAGCCAGGTTGTCACCGTGGATGGCCATACGCTCGAGTTGCCCCGCTTCTACGACACCGTCAAGACGCTGGGCCAGACCGTGGATGTGGACTATTATCTGCCGGGCTGCCCGCCGCCATCCAACCTGGTGTGGGACGCGGTTACCGCGATCCTGGAGGGGAGACTGCCGGAGAAGGGAGCGGTGTTGGCTCCGAACAAGCCGCTGTGCGACACCTGCTCGCGCAACGAGACGAAGCCGGAGACGCTCGCCATCAAAGGGTTCAAGCGCGTGGCGACGAGCACGCCCGATCCGCAGGAGTGCTTCCTGGCCCAGGGCTACGTCTGCCTGGGGCCGGCGACGCGCTCGGGTTGCGGGGAGCGGTGCATCAACGCGAACATGCCGTGCCGGGGTTGCTTCGGCCCTCCGGATGGGGTCGTAGACCAGGGGGCAAAGTTTCTCTCGGCCATCGCGTCCATGATTGATGCTACCGATGGAGAGGAGGTCGAGAGGATCATCGGTGGTATCGAAGACCCGCTGGGGACCTTTTATAGGTTCAGTCTACCCAGCTCGTTGCTTGGGCGCACGAGGATAGCAACAGGAGGTTGATCGCATGGCTCAGAGAATCACGATTGACCCCATCACCCGGCTGGAGGGCCACGGCAAGATCGAGATCTTCCTGGACGAAGCCGGGGACGTGGAGCGGGCTTTCTTTCAAGTCCCCGAACTGCGGGGCTTCGAAAAGTTCTGCGAAGGGCGGCCTGCCGAGGAGATGCCGAGGATCACGCCGCGGATATGCGGCGTCTGTCCCACCGCCCACCTCATGGCTTCGACCAAGGCACTGGACGACCTGTGGAAGGTCGAGCCGCCCAGGACGGCCAAACTGTTGCGTGAACTCATCTATACGGCGTTCATGGTCGAGGACCATAACCTGCATTTCTTCTTCCTGGGCGGCCCGGATTTCGTCGTCGGGCCTCAGGCTCCAGCCGCCGAACGGAACATCCTGGGCGTGATTGCCAGGGTGGGGTTGGACGTCGCCAGCGAGGTGATCCGGGTGCGCAAGGAGTGCCGCGAGATCATCCAAACGCTGGGAGGGAAGGTGATTCACCCGGTGTGCGGATTGCCGGGGGGTGTCTCCAGAGGCATGAGCGAGGAGGAGCGGGAGAGGTTCGCAGAGAGTGCCAGGTCTGCGGTGAGGTTTGCCCAGTTCGCCCTCCAGATCTTTGACGACGTGGTCCTGAAGAACAGCGAGTACGTGGACCTCGTGCTCTCCGACATCTACAGCCACCGCACGTACTACATGGGCCTGGTGGACGAGCGCAACCTGGTCAACTTTTACGATGGCAACGTGCGGGTGGTGGGGCCAGATGGTAAGGAAGCGGCCAGGTTCGCACCTGGCGAGTACGTCCACTACATCCGGGAGCACGTCGAGCCCTGGTCGTACATCACTTTTCCTTACCTGAAGAGCGTTGGTTGGAAGGGGTTCGTAGATGGGGCAGAGAGCGGGGTCTACCGGGTGGCGCCGCTGGCCAGGCTCAACGTAGCGGACGGCATGGCGACCCCCCTGGCGCAGCAGGCGTACGAGCGGATGTACGAGGTGCTGGGAGGGAAGCCGGTTCACGCGACGCTGGCGACCCATTGGGCGCGGCTGATCGAGGCGCTGTATGCGGCGGAGCGCATGGTCGAACTGCTGGAGGATGCAGAGATTACGAGCGATCATATCCGCAACGTGCCCACCGAGATCCCGAGCGAGGGGGTAGGCATCGTCGAGGCGCCGCGGGGGACGCTGATCCACCACTACCAGACCGACGAGCGGGGCATCCTGACCGGGGTGAACCTGATCGTGGCGACGAACCACAATGCGGCGCCGATCGCCATGAGTGTGGAGAAGGCCGCCCGAGGGCTGATCAAGGGGGGCCAGGTCTCGGACGGATTGTTGAACATGATCGAGATGGCCTTTCGGGCCTACGATCCCTGCCACGCCTGTGCTACGCACGCGCTGGGGAAGACGCCGCTGGTCGTGGAACTGCGCGCGGCAGACGGCACGCTGCTGGAGCGAATCGAGAGAGGCTAATAGAGATTCTTCGCTGCGCTCAGAATGACAGCGGAGACGCCTCGGGACGGGGCTGCGAGCGGGATTCTTCGCTGCACTCAGAATGACAGCGGAGACGCCCCGGAACAGGGCTACGAGCGAAGATGGATGGAACGAGGAAGCACGCACCGCAGACGCTAGTGGTGGGCCTGGGAAACCCAATCCTGACGGACGACGGGGTGGGCATTCACGTCGTGCGGGAGGTGGCGGCCCGCTGCCAGCGGGGAGGTGTCACGTTCGTGGAAGCCAGCGCCGGTGGACTGCGCTTACTGGATACAATCGCCGGCTACGATTGTGCCATCATCGTGGATGCGGTTCAGACTCGTGCGGGCAAGCCGGGTGACGTATATCGTCTGTGCCTCGACGATCTGCGGGCCTGGCAGACCTCGTTCTATTCCGTCTCAACGCACAGCCTCTCGCTGCCCGATGCGCTGGCACTGGGGCGCAGCCTGGGGCTGGCTTTGCCGGGCGACGATGCGCTCGCCGTCATCGCCGTCGAGGTCGAGGACGTGCTGACCTTCGGTGAGGCGTGCACGGCGGCGGTGGCTGCGGCCATTCCGCGTGCCGTGGAAGCAGTGTTGGCGGAACTGATAGGGGGCTAGAGATGAAAGTAGCCGTGGCATCTCTGGGAACGGTGCCGGAAGCGTGGGTGGGCATCCAGTTCGGCATGTGCTCCCAGTTCCTCGTATTCGACCTGGACACCATGGAATACGTCGTCGTGAGCGTTCCGCCCCATCTGGACAGCCCGGAGCGGGTCAGCCTGGCCGCCATCCGGGCCGTCGCCGGGCAGGGCGTGACCGCCGTGATCACCGGCCGGATCAAAGACACCTGCCGCCAGGTGTTGCTCGACCTGGGCATCGAGGTCATTGATGGCGTGGAGGGCATGACCGTGCAGGAGGCCATCGCGCGCTACAAGGC
>DATKWP010000056.1:0-17574 GCA_035529535.1 Anaerolineae bacterium
CCCCATCCCACCCTGGCCCAGCAACCGGACGACTCGATAGCGTTCTTCTACGATCTCACCGATACCGAGTGGCATGGTTCACCTCTCCTTTGACTGCGACTTGATCCATATTGTACCATCAGGTGGCCGAACGCGCCACAAGGCAACCCCCATGCTGCCCTGAGAACCAGGATCACCTTCCCGCAGGCTCACGGGTGTACTCACCCGCGCATTCGGGAAGGTTCCGGCGGAAGCGCGTTTGCCTCCAGAGCCTTGTCAATCGCAATCCGGGTCCGGTGCCCGAATAAAGTAGTCGTGCGCGACTTTCTGCCCGTCGGCCGACTCCACGGTAATGGTGTAGACGATCGAACATCCGTTCACGATGAACACGAGGGCATAATCGCGTTCCTGGGTGACGAACACCTCCAGTTCGTGATGGATCGTGAAAGGTGGGGCGCCGCCGCTGATGTGCAACATGATCGTGGCTTGATGGCCTGTCTCGGCAGGGCCCCAGCCGTCCAGGTTCGTGGGTATAGGAAAGTCCAGTGGGCCACCACTGACCGGAGGTCCGCCGGTGGCCGTAGCCGTTGGTGTCGCCCCCCCGCTGGTCGGGGTAGCCACGGCTGCGGGTGGCGTGGCCGTCACGCCGGCCTGGCCCTGCCAGGCCGAGATGTCGTCGAGGTAAATCTGGCCGCTCTGCGGGCCTGCTGCCGGCCGGTCCAGCACCAACGCATAGAAGCGCACCGGGTAGTCTACCGCCCCATTTCCAGGCCCCGATACGTGGCCGGCGGGCCAGGGTAGGTTGGGGGCCAGTGGGCCTGCCATCTGTTGCCAGCCTGGACCGCCTACCTTCCCCAAGTGCACGGACCACACTTCATCCTGGGCGTCCTGCACCCATACGTTCAGGTGATGGCCAGACCCGTCGCCATATACCCAGGCGCCTATCGTGTTGGGCTGCCCTGCCAGGCTCAATGGATAGATGAACACGACGTAATCCTTGTCGGTAACCGGGAAATCATAGCGCAGTCTGGCCGCGTAGCTGCCCGAGTGGACCCGCTCCTGGGTTTGCGTCAGTTCTCCGTAGGGCTCGTCGCCCCGCCGCCAGGGAGCCCACTGCTCGAAGGTGACCAGCGCACCGGAGGAGGGTGGGGACGTGGGCCGCGGGGTATGCGTCGGCAGTACAGGGGTTGGAGGTGCGGTGGGGGCGGCGGGAGTGGTGGGAGTCGGGGTCGGGCTTGCGGCGTGCTTGGGTGTGCCCATCGGCGTCCCGGTAGATGTGCTCATGGGCGGGTGCGTGCTCGTGGGTGAGGGGGAGGCCAGCGGAGTGGCCGTTGCTTCCGCCTCTGTCGGAGTAGAGGCGGCGACCATTTCTTCCTTTGGGGGGGTGGGGGTGGGGCTGCCTCTCACGTCTACGATCCTGTTCCCCATCCTGCCCCCTATGATCCAGGCCAGGCCCGCCAGCCCTGCCACCAGGAGCAACACGACCACTCCCCCCACCACCCAGGCCCACCCGGGCACTCCTGGACGCCGGGTGGATGGGAATGGTGGCGCTCCCGCCACCGCCTGCGTGGGCTGGCTATGGCGTATCACCGGTGGAGCCACGGCGACCACTTCGCCCCGTAGGGCGGCCGCCATCTCCCGGGCCGAAGCAAAGCGGTCTCCCACGGCCAACTCCGTCGCCCGCAACACTGCGGCGTCGGTGGTCGGTGAAAGGGTTGGGTTCAGCATCCGTGGGGGCTGAAACAGGCCCGGGCTGGCGATTCGCATCGTCGCCGTGGGAGGAGCCTGGCCGGTGAGAGTGTGGTAGAGCGTGGCGCCCACACTATAGATATCGCTGCGAGGGTCGGTGTGCCCTAACTGGGCGTCGTACTGTTCCGGCGGCGCATATTCCGGCGTGCCCAGCCCGCGCATGGCGGTCCTCGTATGTGGATCCCGAGGGTTCCACAGTTTCACCAGTCCGAAATCCACCAGCATCGCCTGCCCATCGGGACGCACGATCACGTTCTGCGGTTTCACGTCCCGGTGGATCAGCCCCTGGTCGTGGCAGTACGCCAGCGCGTCCAGCAATTGCCCAGCCCAGGCCAAGGCCTGTGCTTCTGGCACTGCGCCTCCTCGTGCGATGACGCGGTTCAGGCTCTCCCCTTCGACAAAGTCCATCACCAGGTAGACGTTCCCCCCCTCCTCGAAAAAGTCGGTCACTCGTACCAGGTGAGGGTGATGGAGGCGGGCCAGGATCGTCGCCTCTTGGTGGAACTGCTGGCGCAGTTGGGTCAGCGTTTGAGGGTCGAGCCCGGGCTGGGGAATCATCTCCTTGAGGGCTAACAGGACGTCCAGCCGCATGTCCCAGGCGCGGTAGACTGCTCCCATGCCGCCCTGGCCTAGCAGCGAGATGATGCGATAACGGCTTTGCAGGACCTGTCCATTTTCAAGTGTCATACTTTCCTCCGTTCCAATAGCCAATCGCGGTCACCTACACTCCACGTGCCGCGCGTAGGTCAGAATCTCCAGTTTGCAGCCTGTTTACCCTACGTCCTTCCGTTTCAACACGATGGCCGTGCCGAACACGAACGCTGCCCCAAATCCGAGCAGCATCAGCCAGTCCCAGCACAGGTGCCCTGCTGTACGGGTATACTGGACGTGGAATTCCTGCTCCTTGAAGACGTCCATCGGTTCAGGTTCGACGGTGTAGGCCCTGGTCATCGTCTCGGTGACTGTGACCATCTCGTTCACCGTGACCTGCGGGACGGAAATGGGCACGGTCTGGGTGACGCCCGGCTGGACAGGCACCTCGATCTCTTGAGTGGTCGTCACCACTGTCACCGGCTCCCAGCCCTCGGCGGGCTTCTCCACGTCCATCGAGATCTCTTCGGTGATCGGGTCGGGCCGAAAACGAGTCCGCGTGAGGCCATTCAACCACTCCATGTTCGCCGAAGTGCCCAGTCCCTCCATCGTCCAGCGGGTGAGCGTCAGATTGGAGAATTTGTCGGTGATGCCGGGTAGATCGAATAGTACCCCAGCGAAAATCATCTGAAAGAATAGCACCAGGAACACGATATAGATCACCGTGCTGGAGTTGGGTACGATGGCGGAGATGAGGAGGCCCAGCAGAATTGCGGCCAGCGTGCCCAGGAACAGGGTAACGTACATCTCCACCGGCGCTGGCAGGAACACCCCTTGCGTAGGATAGTCCACCCTGAGACTGATCACGACCATCAGCAGCAAACACTGGACCAGGGCAAAGGCGCCCAATACGACTACCTTGGAGGCGATGTAGGGCAGAATCCGCACGGTGACCATGCGCTCTCGTTGATAGACCGACCATTCCTTTACGATCTCGTAGACGGAAGCAAACAGCCCCAATAGCACCGAGGCCAGCGCCATGATGAACAGCAAGGTCTGGCTGTTGCCGATCACGGCGTACGTGGCGCTATTCGCCCCTGACGCCAACTCAGTTGCCAGTTGCCGCTGGATCTCGGCCAGCGAGTTGCCGACCAGCCAGTTGGCGTTCGCCACCAGCAACACCAGTGCGCCGATGATGGGCATCACCGCCATCAGCACAGACAGAAGCAGTTTGTCCCGTAACACCAGGTCCAGGTAGCGGCGGGTGAGGACCAGGAACTGGCGTATCACGCTGACTCTCGGTCCCTGCCGGGATGCGGCCTTGCCTGCTGCTGCCTGTTGGACTTGCGGCAGCGCGCGCTGCCGGTCCTCGATGTACTGCTGGTAGTACGGCGACCGTTTAAAGTTCTCCTCCCAACTGGCCGCTTTCTGGCGGGATACTTGCGGATTGGGGTCATCCAGTTGGTCGTAGATGTCCGCAAAGTCGCCGCTCGTCACGCCAAAGAATTGGAGCGCCTCTGCGGGCGGCCCAAAGTACACCATGCGTCCCTGGGAGAGGAAACAGACGTGATCGCACTGCACGATGTTGGCGGTGGCGTGGGTCACCAGGATGATCGTCCGCCCACCGTCGGCCAGGCGGCGCAGCGTGTGCATCATCTTCTTCTCCAGGCCCGGGTCGAGCCCAGAGGTGGGTTCGTCGAGGAAGAACAGGTTCGGCTCGGCCAGCAACTCGACGGCAATGCTGACCCGCTTGCGCTGCCCGCCACTCAGGCTGCTGATCGCCTGGTCTTTCTGGCCGACCATCTCCACCTGCTGCAGGACGTAGTCACTGCGTTGCTCGATCTCTTGGGCGGAGGTGTCGGGGGGCAGTCGCAACTGCGCCGCGTAGTGGAGCGCGTGGCCCACGGTCAGTTCCTTGTGGATAATGTCATCTTGTGGGACGTAGCCCACCATAGTACGATAAAGGTCGAACTGGCGGTACAGGTCATCCCCGTTGACCAACACCTGCCCTGCGGCGCGGTTGAAGCCGTTGAGCGCCATCATGAGGGTAGACTTGCCCGCACCGCTGGTGCCCACCAGGGCGACGAATTCGCGGGGATAGATGGATATGTTGATGTCGTTGAGGATACGCTTGCTCCGCTCCCCATGCCCTACTTCCCGCGTCAGGCGCATCCCATCCAGCCGCACCCCCCCGGTGGCGGCGTACTGCTGGAAGCCCGTCGCTTCATACACCAGCCTGAAAGGGCCGATCTGCACCACCTCTCCCGCATGGAGGAGGTGCGGGCGAGCCAGGCGCTGGCCGTTGACGAAAGTACCGTTCGTACTGCTCAGATCGGTGAGCACGTGCCCCTGGGGCGTGCGGTCCAGCCGGGCATGGTGCCAGGAGACGACTGGGGCCGGCAGGGAGATGTCGGCCTGCGGGTTGCGCCCGATCAGGAGAGAGGTCTTTAACCCCAGGGCCGTGACCCCCATGCGGATGGCACTGGCGGCCGGTGCGGGCACTGCCGGCGCTCCGGCCGCGCGGAAGGTGAGGCTGGCCGAGTTGCCTTGCAGGTCGCCGATGCGCAAGATGTCGCCGTCACGCAACGTTGCGCCCTGCGTGCGCTGCCCATTGACGAACGTGCCGTTGGTGCTGCCCAGGTCTACATAATGCCACGCCGTCCCCTGTTGTTCCAGCCGGCCGTGGTAGCCGGAGACGTAGTCGAGCGGTAGCACGATGTCGTTATCGGGCTTGCGGCCGATGGTGAAGGTTGCCCGCTCGAGCAGCACCTCCCACGGCGGACGCCCGGGGACGCGGATCGCCACGCGTGGTTGTTCCTGGCCTTGGGCCTCCGCTGCGCCACCCTCCGCCACCGGGCGCCCACAGTCCGGACAGAAGCGTGCCTGAGGGTTCTTGAACTCCTTGCCGCAGAAACGACAGAAACGAGGCAAATGCTCATCTCCTTCAAGTGGAATAAAAGTTGAGTCTCACCTGTCCGCATCGTACCTCGTCCCCGTGGCGGAGTGGGTGCGGCTGGCCTGGCATCAACCTCTGCTGGTTGACGTAAGTGCGGTTGGTGCTGTGCAGATCCTCGATCAAGACTTGGGAGCCTTGCACAAAGATGCGGGCGTGCTGTCGAGAAACCCCTCCTTCGTCTCCACCGTAGCCGCTCAGGTCAACGTCAGGAAAAGTCCCGCTGGCTTCATCCGCCCGCCCGACGATGATTTCGATCTTGCCGGGTGGAAAGCGTAGTGTGGCATGGGTGCCTTGTACAACCAGGTAGCCCGGGATCGCAGTCCCAGGTGCATGGATTGCTGGAGCAGGAGAAGCAGCCGGTGCGCCGCACATGTCGCAGAACTTGCTCCCCGCTTCCAGGCGAGCACCACACTTGGGGCAGGTCAGCGCATCGGCCGAGATTCCCGCCGCCGGTGGGGGCGCAGGAGCAGCAGCCGGCGCTGGCGACGCAGCGCCTGCCGCGGCAGGCGCCGCTCCCGCCGGTGCACCACAACATTCGCAGAAGGTTCCATCGGGCTTCAGTGGGGTCCCGCAGGCAGAGCAGCGAGCCGCGGCCAGGGCAGTGGGAGTATACTGTGCTGCAGTGTCCTCCATTGGCGCCGCTATTGGCATCGCCATGGGCGCATCGGCTTCCAATCTCGCCCCGCACTCGTCACAGAAGGCGGCCCCATCGCGCTGTCGCGAACCGCAGTTTGGACATACTGGCATGCGCCCCTTCTCCTCTCCATTCCTCAATTCTCTACCTGCACGATCACGACCGTGATGTTGTCTTCCCCCCCGGCCTGGTTGGCCGCCGCCACCAGGCGGTCACATGCGACCTGGGGTGAGGTAGAAGTGCGCCAGATTTGCCAGATCTGTTGGTCTGGCACCATGCCGCTCAACCCATCTGAGCAGAGCAGCAGGGCCTCGCCGGGGGCCAGCCCTCGCTCGTACAGGTCAGCCTCCACCTGGGCCTTTTCGCCGATCACGCGGTAGATGATGTTTCTCTGCGGGTGATTGATGGCTTCCTCTGGCGTGATCTGGCCGGCGGCCACCAGACGCTCGACCAACGAGTGGTCGGTGGTGAGCTGGACGATTTCGCCCTGTTTGAGCAGATAGGCGCGGCTGTCTCCCACGTTGGCGATGAGCACCTTGTTGCTGACGACGAGCACCACGACCAGGGTAGTGCCCATGTCGGTGCCTGCGGCCTTGCGCTGGTCGTAGACCGACTGGTTGGCAGCCTGCATCGTGGCCATCAGCCACTGGCGGAAGTTGGGCAGGGATTCGCCGCCGATGGCTACGGGGAGCACCTGGCTCACCATCTGCCGGGCGATGGCCTGAATTGCCAGCCGGCTGGCGACGTCGCCCGCTTCGTGTCCCCCCATCCCGTCGGCCACGGCGTATAGGCCCACCGGCGCGCCGCTGGAGCGGAATATCGGGGCCACGTCGAGCGTCAGGAGACTATCCTCGTTCAGTGTGCGTTCCTGTCCCACGTCGGTGCGACGGCCAACGACCAGGTTGACGATGGCCGGGCACCACAATTCCTGGAGCACGGATTCGAGCGCTGTAGCAAAAGCACCTGCGCTGAGCCTGGTCGGCGCAGTGAGTGCCTCGGACAAGACCGCTGCGACGCGCTCCGGCAGTGGAGCCTCAGTCACCTCATGTTGCCCGGTTGCCAGGTAGAGCAGCGCTGCTCCAAGCCCTTGCACGTCCTGGACGAACTCGCTGGCCGCCGTCGCCTGTGCTGCTGGCGGGATGGCGTATGCCACGTTCAGGTTGACCCAGTAGGCCTTCTTCCCCGCCACGGCCATGTGCTCCAGGCCGACCCGGCGCAGCGCGATGTGGTGCTGGTGCAGATAGTCCAGTGCCCTGGCCAGGATCACACCCCATTCCAGTACCTGATTGAGTGCCTGAGGTACGGTGCGGGACGTTACCAGTGGCGGCGAGAACTCTGGCTCCACCCGGTAGTAGCGAGGAGCGCCGTAGGGGGTCTCTGTGAAGATCGCGCGGGGCAGGAACAAACCAGGATGCTCCAGGTTCATCCCTAACAATTGGGCTTCCATCGCATAGGCTTGCTCGTCGGCACTTTCCTGGATCAGGTAACGGGGGTGCAGGGGCTCAATGCTGGAAATGTCGGCCCCGCAGGAGGGGCAGAAACGTTCTTGTAGGTCGAACGTCTCTGTCCAGCACTTGGGGCACAGCCGTACCCAGGCACCATCCTCTGCCAGGTAGACGTTTCTTCGTTCAGCCGTGGCGAGCACTTCCACGACCACGTATCGGCCGGCATGGAGCGACGCCCCCTCTGGCACAGGGGCAAAAGTGACGTCCGCTTTCGGCACCGGGCGGGTGTCCAGTTTGTCTCCTTGTCTTTTTCTCTTCCCTCGTTTGGGCGGGCTGGGTCGCGTCAGCGCGGCGCCGCATTCCCGGCAGAGATCAGCATCCTTGCGGTTTGCGTGGCCACAGTTTGGACATTTCATCGTTGTGCCTCCCCCCATGCTGAGTGTGGAAGACGGACTCTGCCCTGCCTGTGCTCCATCGCCGGCCTTTGTGCAGCAGGTTGAGGCCAGTGCACCTTCCTGATAGGATATTGTACTCCCCTCCATCTGGTTCGCAAGTCAATTACCTCCCCCTCAAGACAACCAGGATAATTCAGAATCGGCACGTCGGGGGTTTCATCTGCGTTACAGCAGTGTTTCGGATGGGTGGAGCGGTCATTGGACAGCCCGGGCGAAATGGGCTACAATGGGAGGAAAGTTTGGGAGGTAGTGACGATGGCGACAGAAACCCCCAACCGTCCGTGGCTCATCACGCATGCCCGTCTGGCCACCCTGGGCGACGATCCGGGTCTCATCGAGGATGGAGCGTTGCTCGTGCAAGGGGCTCACATCGCGGCGGCGGGTACCAGTACGGAACTGACCACGCGCTATCCGGCTCCCGAACGCTGGGATGCGGCTGGCCAACTGGTGCTTCCGGCTTCCACGTGTGCCCACACCCACTTTTATGGAGCCTTTGCTCGTGGGATGGCCATCCCTGGTGAGCCGGCCGCCAATTTCCCCCAGATTCTGGAGCGGCTGTGGTGGCGACTGGACAAAGCGCTCACGCTGGAAGATGTGCGCTATTCGGCCTTGGTCTGCCTGGTAGACGCGATTCGCCACGGCACCACTACGTTGATTGACCACCACGCCAGCCCCAACAGCATTGAAGGCTCGCTCGACGTCATCGCCGAGGCCGTGCAAGAGGCCGGGCTGAGGGCAAGCCTGTGCTACGAAGTCACCGACCGGGATGGCCCTGAGCGTGCCCGGGCCGGCCTCGCCGAAAATGTCCGTTTCGCGAAATCTCGAATCCCCCCCTGTCATTCCGAGCGCATACGGGTGTACTCACCCGCGGAATCTCAAATCGCGGCATCCTTCGGTCTGCACGCTTCACTGACCCTCTCTGACGAAACGCTGTCCGACTGTGCCGCTGCTGCGGCTGGTGCGGGGTTAGGTTTCCACCTTCACGTCGCTGAGGATAGAGCCGACCAGGAGGACTCCCTGTCCAAGTCCGGCAAGCGCGTTGTCCACCGGCTGCACGACGCGGGCATCCTCGGCCCTCGCACCGTCGCCGCCCACTGCGTCCACGTGGACGAGAGCGAGATCGCCTTGCTGGCGGAGACGGGCACCTGGGTCACGCACCAGCCGCGCTCGAACATGAACAACGGGGTGGGGGTGGCCCCCGTTGAGGCCATGCTGCGTGCCGGGGTGAACGTGGCCCTGGGCAACGACGGCTTCTCCAACCTTATGTTCGCCGAGATGAAGGCCGCCTACCTGGTGCACAAACTGTGGCAACGCGACCCCCGGGCCATGCCCGGCGACCTGGTGGTCCGGCTGGCCTACGCCCACAACGCCCGGCTGGCGCGCGTCTTCTGGCCTGACCTGAGGCTCGGGGAACTGCGCGAGGGAGCGGCCGCCGACCTGGTCTTCCTGGACTATTCCCCCACGACGCCGCTGACGGCGGGGAACCTGCCCTGGCATCTGCTCTTCGGCCTCGAGGCCTCGGCCATCACGGCCACCGTCTGTGCCGGGCGGGTGTTGATGCGCGACCGGCGGCTGCTCACACTGGATGAGCAGGCCATCACCGCCCGCTCGCGTGAGTTGGCAGCCGCGGCCTGGGACAGAGTCAGCCGTGGCACTGTAGTATAGGTTCGTAGTAGCGACTTCAGTCGCCTCTTCCGCCTCCGGTTCGTAGTAGCGACTTCAGTCGCTTCCTCCCGCCTTCCTGGCCGCCTCGAATACCTGGTAGAGCGGAATGGCGTGCTCGCGCGCGATGCGGGCGCAGTCCTCGTACTCCGGCGAGACCGCCGCCCGCTCGCCGTTCAACCATTTCTCTTTGACCTGTACCTTGCCCCAGGGGGTCTCAACTTCCCGCATGTGCCGTTCCGCCACCATGCGCTCTATGGGTAAGACGCGCAGGCCCAGCGTGGGGGTCTCGCGCAGCACGACCTGCGCCACGGTTGCGGTCCTGCCTGGCGGTACCAACACCGAGAGCATGACCCCGGGCCGGTCCTTTTTCATCTGGATCGGCGTGAACCACACGTCCAGTGCACCGGCGGCGAACAGTCGCTCCATCGCATACCCCAGGGTCTCACCGGTGGTGTCGTCGAGGTTGCACTCTAACAGCGTGACCTGGTCCCGCTCTCTTCCTCCCTCCCCTCCGTGGAGCGCCTGAGGGGCATCTCCTCCTCCCTCCCCCCCGGGGAGGGATTGAGGGAGGGGCGCTTCCTCACCCAGCCAGACCCGCACCGCATTGACCCACGGGAATTCCTTCTGCCCGAAGCCGTAGCCGATCGCCCGCACCCGCATGGGCGGAAGTTCGAACGTCGCCCATTCTGCCAGCAGCGCCGCCGCCGTGGGGGTGACGATCTCCGTCTGCGCCGGGTGGGGGCGTGTGGGCGCTCCCACCTCGGCCAGCAGCGCCAGCGTCGCCGGGGCCGGCACCGGCAGCAGGCCGTGCTCTGTTTCGATGGTCCCGCTGCCCAGCGGCACGGGTGATGAGAACACGCGCTCTACCTGCAACTGCTCCAGGCCAGCAGCAAACCCAACGACGTCCACCAGGCTATCTACGGCACCGATCTCGTGGAAATGGACCTCGTCCACGGCGACGCCGTGAATGCGGGCCTCGACCCGCGCCAGGCGCGCGAAGACGGCCATGCTGGCCTCCTGCACCCGGCTCGAAAGAGCGCTGTTCTGGAGCAGGCGGCGAATGTCCGGCAGGTGGCGGGCGGGGTGTGCCTGGGCCACGTCCCGTACCAGCAGCCGGGTGCCGCTGAGGCCGTGACGGACCTGCCGCTCGGCCACCAGTTCGTAGCCGGCGAGGTCCATCTTCTCCAGTTCGGCCTGCAGCGCCTCCAGCGGCAGGCCGGCATCCAGGAGCGCGCCCAACAACATGTCGCCGCTGGCGCCGGAAAACAGGTCGAGATACAGGACGGTGCTCACGGTGCACCTGTCTCCGGGGAGGCCCGCCTGGCGGCCGCGGCACGGTTCGCGATCAGGCCGGCGACGGCCCCGGCCCCGATGCCGTTATCAATGTTGACCACGCTCAGGCCGGGGGCACAGGTCTGGAGCATACTATAGAGGGCGGCTATGCCGCCCCCACCGATGCCGTAACCGATGGACGTGGGCAGGCCGATCACGGGCACGTCTGCCAGGCCGGCCACCACCGAAGGAAGCGCTCCATCCATGCCGGCGACCACGATCAGCACGTCCACCTGGGCCTCGTCGAGCAGCGTGCCCAATGGCTCGAACAGCCTGTGCAGCCCGGCTACTCCGACGTCGTAGGCGGTGTACACCCTGCATCCCATTTCCCGGCACAACAGTGCTGCCTCCTCGGCCACGGGCACGTCAGAAGTGCCGGCTGTGAGCACGCCCACCCTTCCGCCCGTCTGTGCGATCACAAAATCTGGCCGCCGCAACACGGCGGCGCGCGGCAGGGCCACCCACTCGCATGCCGCTTCTGTCGCGAATTCGCTCTGTAGCCGGGCCTCCAACTCCGGTCCCACCCGGCTGAGGATCGCGCGGCCGGTGCGCGCGAGGAAGGCACGCGCGATGGCCAGGCTCTGCTCGACGGACTTGCGGTCGGCCAGGATGACCTCGGGCACCCCTTTGCGCTGCGCCCGCTCAAAGTCCGGCACGGCAAACTCCAACCGCCCGCTCAGTTGGCTAGTCGGGTTGCTCATACCTCATTCGTCCATTCGTAGATTCGCAGATTCGTTCATACTGCCACTCCGAAACCCCTGCAGGTCGAGCGCCACGTACTTGTATCCCAGTTCCTGCAAGCGTCGAACGATCTCCTGGCGCACCTCGGGCTGAGATAGGCGGACGATGTCATCCTCGGGTACCTCGATCCGGGCCAGGGGGAAATGGTCTCGTACCCGTAACTGGCGCAACGCCAGGCGTTGGCGCAGCGTAGATTCGGCGGCGTCCACGCGTGCCAGCGCCTCGCTGGTCAGCGGCGTGCCATAGGGGATCCGTGAGGCCAGGCAGGCCATCGAGGGCAGGTCCCACGTCGGCAGGTCCATCTGGCGCGACAATGACCGCACGTCCGCCTTGGTCATTCCCGCCTCCAGCAGTGGAGCGCGCACCCCCATCTCCTCCGCCGCGCGCAGGCCGGGCCGGTAGTCCCGGGTGTCGTCGAGGTTGGCCCCGTGCACCAGCACCGCCATCCCTTCGGCTTGGGCGATCTCCTGGAGTCGTCCAAAGATGGCCTGCTTGCAGTGATAGCAGCGGTCAGGGCGATTGGCGGCGATGTCGGCGTTGCTCAATGCGTCGAAGTGAACGACGCGCTGGCGTACGCCCAGTTGGCGGGCCATCTCGGCCGCCTGGGCTTGCTCCACGGCGGGCACCATCTCCGCCTGGGCAGTCAACGCCACGACGCGCTCTGGCCCCAGCACCTCCCGGCAGACTGCCAGCAGCAGCGTGCTGTCCACGCCACCCGAGTAAGCGACGCCCACACTGCCCAGTCCAGCAACGATCTGGCGCAACCGTGCCGCTCTAGTAGGAAGGTCAGGCCCACCATCATGCATTACACATCACGCATTACGGATTACGCATTCCGGATTACGGATTACGCATTCCGGATTACGCATTACGCATTACGCACTACGCCTCTATCACCGTCGGAATCACGATGGGGCGGGTCTTGGTCTCCTGGTAGAGAAACCTGGACAGCGCGGCCTGGATCTGCTTCGCAATCTCTGCTGGAGGTGTGCCTGGGCTGGCCGAAGCCGCCGAGAGGGTAACCTCCTCGGCCCGAGCCAGCAGGTCCTCCTCATCGGGCACGGAGATGAAGCCACGGGTGACGATGCGCGGACGGCCCACGGGCCGGCCCGTCAGGCGGTCGTAGCGCACGATAGACGTAAAGAAGCCATTCTGCCCCAGTTCCTCCCGCTCGTGCATCACCGCCATCCCGATTTCACCCACCCGTGCCCCGTCCACGAAGACGTACCCGCCGGGCACCCGCTCTCCAACCTGCAGCCGCTCGCCAAAGGTCAACGTGTAGCCGTTTTCGACCACGGCGATGTTCTCGGCCGGGATGCTCAACTGGTGCGCGATCTTGCCGTGCTGTTTCAGGTGGCGCAGCTCGCCGTGGACAGGGACGAAGAAGCGCGGATGTAGCAGGTTGATCAGCAATTTCTGCTCCTCCTGGCTGGCGTGGCCCGAGACGTGCACCGACGCATAGGGGCCATAATAGACGTCGGATCCCTTCTGAAAGAGGCGATTGACGACGCGGTGAATGAGTTCTTCGTTGCCGGGGATGGTGTGCGAGGATAGCACGACCGTATCTCCCTCTTGAATGTACAGCGAGGGATGCCGTCCTGTTGCCAACCGGCTCAACACCGCCGTCGGCTCCCCCTGCGAGCCGGTCGCGATGATGACCACCTCGTGGGCCGGCAATTTCTTGACCTCGTCCAACGTCGCCGACGTGCCATCGGGGATGCTGAGGTAGCCCAACTCGCGGGCCATTTTGGCGTTTTCGATCATACTCCTGCCGGCGATGGCGATCTTGCGGTTGTACCGCGTCGCTGCGTCCACCACCTGCTGGATACGAGAGATGAGCGAGGCAAAAGTCGCCACGATCACCCGGCCTGGGGCCTGCCGCATCACCTGATCGAACGCGCCGGTCAACGCGGCCTCCGAAGAGGTGTTGCCGGGGCGGTCGGCGTTGGTGCTGTCGGACAACAGCGCCAGTACCCCGCGCCCATTGAACTCGGCCAGTTTGGCGTAATCGGTCGGCCAGCCATCTACTGGCGTATGGTCGAACTTGAAATCGCCGCTGTGCACGATCAGTCCGGCCGGTGTCGTAATCCCCAACCCCACTCCGTCGGGGATCGAGTGGCAGACGTGGTAGGGCTCGATGGTGAAGGGGCCGACGTGGACGGTGTCGCCGGGTGCATAGGTATGCAGGTCGGTGCGGTCCAGCAAGTGTTTCTGTGCCAGCTTGACCTCGATCAGGCCGCGCGTCAACTGGGTGGCATAGACCGGCACGTTGAACTCTTCCAGGAAGTGGGACAACCCGCCGATGTGGTCCTCGTGGCCGTGGGTGATGACGATCGCGCGCACGCGGTCTTTCCTATCGCGCAGGTATTTCCAGTCGGGGATGATGTAATCAATCCCCAGCATGTCGGATTCGGGGAACATGATCCCCGCGTCCACGACGAGAATATTGCGGCCATACTCGATACTGAGCATGTTCTTGCCGATTTCCCCCAGTCCGCCCAGGGGCACAATGCGTAAAGTCTCAGTCATATCCTTTCGCTCCTTGGGGGAATGTTAACATGTCCTATTGGTTCTGTCAAATTCGCACCCGGCCTGGCAACCTGGTCGGTACGTGATAAGGAAAAGAGCCCCGGCGCATCAGGCTCCGGGGCTCTGGCTTGGGTACGTACTACCTACGAGAGTAACTCGGCCATCGGCTGCGAGCGCCCGTCGCTGCCCACCATCTCCTCCACGCCGAATGCCAGGCCCACCTCCGGCGTGAGGGCCGTCTCTAGCACCTCGTCCAGGTGCTCGACCAGCACGAAGGACAGGTCGTCCCGGATCTCTTGCGGCACGTCGTCCAGGTCTACCTCGTTGGCCCGGGGCAGGATGATCGTCCTCAGCCCGTGCCGGTGAGCGGCCAGCACCTTCTGCTTGACGCCGCCGATAGGCAGGACTTGCCCTTGCAGTGTCACTTCGCCCGTCATCCCCACCTCGCCGCACACGGGCCGCCGGGTCAGTTCCGACACCAGCGCCGTCACCAGCGTCACCCCGGCCGAGGGGCCGTCCTTGGGGATGGCCCCCGCCGGCACGTGCAGGTGCACCGTCTTGCCCTCCAGTGCATCCTTGGGTAACCCCAACCGCTCCAGTTCACCCTGCACGTAACTGAGCGCGATGCGGGCTGATTCCTTCATCACGTCGCCCAGTTGGCCGGTCAGGATCAGGCCATCTTTGCCTTCCATTGCCCTGGCCTCGACAAAGAGCACCTCGCCGCCGGCAGGCGTCCACGCCAGGCCCGTCGCCACGCCCGGGAGCTCCGTGCGCAACTGGGCTTCATCCCGGAAACGAGGCTTGCCGAGGAACTCGCGCACACGCTCCGGGTCCACGGCCAGGCCGCACTCCACCTTGGCCTTACACGCGGCGACCCGCGTGGCCACCTTGCGCAGCGCTCGGCCGATCTCCCGCTCCAGGTTCCGCACGCCTGCCTCTCGGGTATAGTCACGGATGATCGTCCTCAACCCGTCCGCCGTGAACTCGACCTCGTCGGGCTGCAGGCCGTTGGTCTTGAGTTGGCGCGGCACCAGGTACCCCTCGGCGATCTTGACCTTGTCGTACTCTGTGT
The DNA here is from genome assembly GCA_035529535.1 of Anaerolineae bacterium. GTDB lineage: Bacteria > Chloroflexota > Anaerolineae > B4-G1 > B4-G1 > DATKWP01. The sequence continues at coordinate 15,149 of DATKWP010000056.1, forward strand.
AGCCATCAAGCTCGATCACCTCCATGCGGTCCAGCAGCGCCGGTGGGATCGTGCTCAACGTGTTGGCCGTCGTGATAAAGAACACCTGGCTCAGGTCAAAGTCCACGTCCAGGTAATGGTCGCGGAAGGCGTGGTTCTGCTGCGAGTCGAGCACCTCCAGCAGTGCGCTGGCCGGGTCCCCCCGCCAGTCCGCGCCGACCTTGTCCACCTCGTCCAACATAAAGACCGGGTTACGGGTGCCCACGCGCTTGAGCGCCTGGATGACGCGGCCGGGCATGGCGCCGATGTAGGTGCGGCGGTGCCCCCGGATCTCTGCCTCATCCCGCACGCCGCCCAGGCTCATGCGGGTGAACTCCCGCCCCAACGCCCGCGCGATGGAACGTCCCAGGCTGGTCTTGCCCACGCCTGGCGGGCCGACGAAGCACAGGATCGCCGTCGCGTGCTCGTCGCTGTCGTCTACCCCGCGCTCCAGCCGCAACTTGCGCACCGCCAGGAATTCCAGGATGCGCTCCTTGACCTTCTCCAGCCCATAGTGGTCCTCGTTCAGCACCTGCTCGGCGTGGCTCAGGTCGAGGTCGTCCTCCGAGAGTTTGTTCCACGGCAGGTCGGTCAGCCAGTCCAGGTAAGTCTTGATCACCCCCGCCTCGGCTGACTGCGGGCTCATCTGGGCCAGCCGCGCCAACTCCCGCTCCGCTTCCTTGCGCGCCTCTTCCGGCAGGTTGGCCTCTTCGACCTTGCGCCGGTAGTTGCCTGCCTCCGAGCCTTCCTCGTCCTCCCCCAGTTCTTTCTGGATCGCCTTGAGTTGCTGGCGCAGAAAGTACTCGCGCTGCGTCTTTTCCATCTCCGACTGGGCCTCGTTGCGGATCTGCTGGCCCAGTTCGAGCACCTCCAGTTCGTGCTGCAGCACGGCCAGCAACGCCCGCATCTGGGCTGCTACGTCATCGCCGGCCAGGATCTTTTGTGCCTGCTCCATCTCCAGGCGCACATTGGAGGCGATCATGTACAGCAACATGCCCGGCTCGGCGAGTTGCTCCAACATATCCACGATCCCTTCGGGCACCCCCGGCAGAAAGCCCACCAGCCGCCGCGCCGCAGACAGCAACTCGCGCCGCAGCGCTTCGACCTCGGTCGCGTCACTGGCTCGCTCGGGCGCCAGGTCCACCTGCGCCTTCAGATACGGCTCCTCGGCGATCCACTTTCTGATGTGCACGCGGGCCAGCCCGCGCATCACGATCTGATAGTTGTCTTCGACCCGCAGCGCCCGTTCGACCTCAGCCAACGTGCCTACCTGGTATAGCCCATCGGTGCCAGGCTCCTCGACCGCTGGATCCGTCATGGTCACCAGCACGAGCAGCCGGTCGCCGTCGAGCACGTCTTCCAACAGTTTGACAGAACGGGGCAGGCCCACCGCCAGTGGCAGTAGCCCGTGCGGGAATGCCACGACGTTGCGCAGTGGCAGCACCGGCACCTCACGCAGCCGATTGCGATCCCAATCCCCTTGCCCTCGCTTCTCTTTCCCCTGAAATAGCGGTATCAACATAGTTCACCTCTTATGCATTACGCTTTACGCCTTACGCATTACGAATTACGCATTCCGCGTGCTCCGTGTTGCGTGTTCCGTCTGAATATCAACACCGGTATATTATCCGCGCCGGGCATTAGAAACACGTTTCTATTTACGTTAGATTTGCGTTAGAAATCCTCCTGCTATACAATAGAGAAACCAGGTTTTTCGGTGAGCGAAGCGGCAAGACCCGGTTTCTGAGTTCGAGCCAGGAGGAGGAAGTGAGCTGGAAGGGCACGTCCTGGCCGAGGCCGAACTCATGGGCGTATACACCAGGCAGTAACGATATCTTCCGGAGTCCCAAACTCGTTTGGGCCTGTTGCGGGGTGCCCCCAACGAGTTGGGGAGTCCGGTGGTGGCTCGTGGAGGTATCGGAGCCCCAAACTTGTTTGGGCCTGTTGCGGGGTACCCCCAACGAGTTGGGGAGTCCGGTGGTTTGTCGGAGGAGACTTTAATGCGTATCGCCGTTTTTGGCACGGGTGCCGTGGGGGGCTACTTTGGTGGGCGGCTGGCACAGGCCGGCGAGGAAGTCGTTTTCCTCGCCCGCGGCGAGCAGTTGCGGGCACTGCGCGATCGAGGACTGCGGGTTACCAGCCTCAAAGGCGACTTTGTCGTGCAACCCGTGCACGCCACCGGCGACCCGTCGCAGGTGGGTGTGGTGGATGTGATCCTGGTGGGAGTAAAGGCCTGGCAAGTGCCAGAGGCAGCACAGGCGATGCGCCCGCTGCTAGGGCCAGAGACGGTGGTCCTTCCGCTGCAAAATGGGGTGGAAGCACCATCCCAGTTGGCGGCGGTGCTGGGTGCCGGGCACGTCTTGGGCGGCCTGTGCCGGATCGTTGCGCTCGTCGTCGAGCCGGGCCAC
>DATKWP010000057.1:0-12869 GCA_035529535.1 Anaerolineae bacterium
GATGACCAGGTCGCCCCGCTCGAAATCGCCGCGCAGGAGTCTTACGCTCAGCGGGCTTTCCACGTAGCGCTGCAACGCACGGCGCAACGGCCGGGCCCCGAACTGCGGGTCGAACCCCTGGCGGGCCAGCCACCTGCGGGCCGCATCTGTCAACTCGACTTGCAGCCCCTGCTCGGCCAGCCGGCTGCTGATCTCTTGCATCTGCAGGCCCACGATGCGTTCCACGTCTTCCACCGTGAGGTTGTTGAAGATGATGATCTCATCCACGCGGTTGAGGAACTCGGGCCGGAAGGTCTGCTTGAGCGCCTTCTCGATGTCGCGGTGGGCCTCATCTTCGTCTTGGCCGTTCTCGCCGGCCCGCAGGAAGCCGAGCGCTCCACCCTTGCGCGCGTACTGAGTGCCCACGTTCGACGTCATGATCACGACCGTGTTGCGAAAGTCCACCACGTGGCCTTGCCCGTCGGTCAGCCGGCCATCGTCCAGGATCTGCAACATGGCATTCCACACGTCTGGGTGGGCCTTTTCGATCTCGTCGAACAGGATGACGCGGTAGGGCCGCCGCCGCACGGCCTCCGTCAACTGGCCGCCCTGTTCGTAGCCGATGTAGCCGGGAGGCGCGCCGAACAGGCGGCTGACGGTGTGGTATTCCCGGTACTCGCTCATGTCAATGCGCAGCAGGGCGTCTTCGTCGTCGAACAGGAACCAGGCCAGCGCCTTCGCCAGTTCGGTCTTGCCCACCCCCGAGGAACCCAGGAAGATGAAACTGCCGATCGGGCGGCTGGGGTCCTTGAGGCCTGAGCGAGCACGGCGGATGGCGTCGGAGACGGCCGCCACAGGCTCGTCCTGGCCGATGATGCGCTGGTGGAGCGCTTCTTCCATGCGCAGCAGTTTTTCTGCTTCGGTCTCCAGCATCTGGGCGACCGGGATACCGGTCCAACTCGCCACCACCTCGGCGATGTCCTCTTCCCCGACGGTCTCGTCAATCTGATGTTCCCGCTGCCATATCTCGCGTTGGAGGTTGAATTCTGCCTGGACGTTGATGCGCTCCGTTTTCAGTTCGGCGGCCCGCTTATAGTCCTCCACCGCGCTGGCGGCATCAATCTCGGTCTGGAGGCGTTGCAGTTCTAACTGCATCGCCTTCAACTCGGGGGGCAGCGTAAAGAGCGCCACCCGCAGTTTGGCGGCCGCCTCGTCCATCAGGTCAATCGCCTTATCGGGCAAGTGCCGATCGGTGACGTAGCGATGCGAGAGGCGTGCCGCAGCCACGAAGGCTTCGTCGGAGATGCGCACCTTGTGGTAGGCCTCGTACCGATCGCGTAGCCCTCGCAGCATTTCGATGGTCTCATCAACCGTCGGTTCTTCGACGAACACGGGGGCGAAGCGCCGCTCCAGGGCCCCATCGCGCTCGATGTACTGGCGATAATCATCCAGGGTCGTGGCACCGATGCACTGTAACTCGCCCCGGGCCAGCGCAGGTTTCATCATGCTGGAGGCGTCGAGGGCGCCCATGCCAGAGCCTGCGCCGACGACGTTGTGCAGTTCGTCAATGAAGAGGATGATCTCCCCCTCGGCGCGTTGGATTTCCTCGATGACCCCCTTCAGGCGCTCCTCGAACTCGCCGCGGAAGCGGGAGCCGGCGACCATGGCCGCCAGGTCGAGTTGGACGACCCGCTTCCCTTTCAGGATCTCTGGCACGTCGTCGCTGGCGATATTTTGCGCCAGCCCTTCGACGATGGCGGTTTTGCCGACCCCGGCCTCGCCGATGAGGACCGGGTTGTTCTTCGTGCGGCGGCTGAGAACCTGGATCAGGCGGAGGATCTCGCCGTCCCGTCCGATGACCGGGTCCAATTTGCCCTCGCGGGCCATCTGGGTCAGGTCACGGCTGAATTTCTCCAGCAGGCGGTAGCGTGTCTCTGCCCGGCGGTCGGTCACGCGCTGTCCGCCGCGCACGTCTTTGATGGTGTCGTAGATGCGTTCTTTGGTCACGCCACTTTCGCGCAGGATACGGGCCGCGGGCGTGTTGCGTTCGTTGGCGACGGCCAGGAAGAGGTGTTCCGTCGAGATATAGTCGTCCTTGAGCCGGTTCGCTTCGCCGTTGGCCTGGTCGAGCACGCTCCTGACGCGCGGAGTGATAAAGACCTGCCCCACGCCGCCACCGCCGTAGATGCCGGCCTTGGGGCTGGCTCTCAGCACGTCGTCGAGGCGCTGTTGTACCTGCTCGACTTCCACCCCCAACCGTTCCAGGATCTGCGGAATCACCCCCTCGGGCTGCTCCAGAAGTGCCAGCAGGAGGTGCTCGATGTCTACTTGGGTGTGTCCGTAGCGCGTCATCACTTCGACCGCCCGTTGGGCGGCGTCTTGTGCACGCTCGGTGAAACGATCCAATCTCATCATTATTGTTCAGACTCCCCTTTTCACTCTCGCGCTAGATTATACCGCACATCCTGCTATCGGACAAAGACCTGCCAGGTCTGCCAGACCTGACAGGTCTTTGATCGTCGGTTCCGACTTACGCTTTCTCGAACACGATCCTTCCATCGCGGGCGTCTATCCGCACTGTGCTCCCTTCGGTGAACTCGCCCTGCAACAACGCCAGCGCCAGCGGATCCTGCACCTGGCGCTGGATGACGCGCTTGAGCGGCCGTGCGCCGTAGACCGGGTCGTATCCCTCGTCGGCCAGGTGCTGCCGGGCCGATTCGGTCAGGTCCAGCCCGACGTGGCGCTCGGCCAGCAACTGGCGCAGGTGGCGCACCTGGATTTCCACGATGCGCACCAGGTCGTCCTTCGTCAGGTTGCGGAACAGGATGATCTCGTCAATGCGGTTCAGGAATTCAGGCCGGAAGGTGTGATCCAGTTCCTCCATCACCCGCTCCCGTGCCGCCTCGACTCCCAGTTCCTTGATCCACCGGCTGCCGGTGTTGCTGGTCATGATGACGATGGTGTTGCGAAAGTCCACCGTCCGCCCGTGACCATCGGTTAGCCGCCCTTCGTCGAGCAACTGCAAGAGCGTGTTGAAAACTTCCTGGTGCGCCTTTTCGACCTCGTCGAACAGGACCACGCTGTAGGGGCGGCGGCGGACCGCCTCGGTCAGCTGGCCGCCTTCCTCGTAGCCCACGTAGCCCGGAGGGGCGCCGATGAGCCGGGAGACGGTGTGGCGTTCCTGGTACTCGCTCATGTCAATGCGCACCATGGCCTCCTCGGTATCGAAGAGGAACTCGGCCAGTGCCCTGGCCAACTCGGTCTTGCCCACGCCAGTCGGACCCAGGAAGATGAAGGTGCCGATGGGCCGGTTGGCATCCTGTAGCCCGGCGCGGGCGCGGCGGACGGCGTTGGAGACCGCCTGCACCGCCTCGTCTTGCCCCACCACCCGCTGATGGAGTGCCTCCTCCATGCGCAGCAACTTGTCCAGTTCCCCTTCCAATAACCTGGCGACCGGGATGCCGGTCCATTCGGCCACTACTTCGGCCACGTCCTCTGGGCCGACTTCCTCTTTCAGCAGCGCCTGATCCGCCTGCAACTGGCGCAAGCGCTCCTCCTGCTCGCGCAGTTGCCGCTCGAGCCCGCTGAGTGTGCCGTATTGCAGCTCCGAGGCGCGGGCATAGTCCATGGCCCGTTGGGCCTCTTCGATCTGGTGGCGCACCTGTTCGGTGCGCTCTTTCGTATCGCGCATGGCCTGGATGGCTGCCTTTTCCTGCTCCCAACGGGTGCGCAGGACCGCGCTCTGCTCCCGCAGGTCGGCCAGTTCCTGCTCCAGTTTCTGCAGCCGCTCCTTACTGGCCTTGTCCTTCTCCTTTTTGAGCGCTTCCCGTTCGATCTCCAGTTGCATCATGCGCCGGTCCACTTCGTCCAGTTCGGCAGGCTTGGAGTCAATCTCCATGCGCAGCCGGGAGGCTGCCTCGTCCACCAGGTCAATTGCCTTGTCCGGCAGGTGCCGGTCGGCAATGTAGCGGTGGCTGAGTGTGGCGGCCGCGATGACGGCCCCGTCCTGGATGCGCACGCCGTGATGGACCTCGTAGCGCTCCTTCAGGCCGCGCAGGATGCTGATCGTGTCCTCCACCGATGGCTCGTCCACGTACACGGGCTGGAACCGCCGCTCCAATGCGGCGTCCTTCTCGATGTACTTGCGGTACTCGTCCAGGGTGGTGGCGCCGATGGCGTGGAGTTCGCCGCGCGCCAGCATGGGCTTGAGCATGTTGCTGGCGTCCATAGCGCCCTCGGCCGCGCCTGCCCCCACGACGGTGTGCAGTTCGTCAATGAACATGATGACCTCGCCAGCGGCGTCGGTCACTTCTTTGAGCACTGCCTTCAACCGCTCCTCGAATTCACCCCGGTACTTGGTGCCGGCGATCAGCGCGCCCAGGTCGAGCCCGACGATGCGCTTGTTCTTCAGTCCCTCGGGCACGTCGCCGCGGATGATGCGCTGGGCCAACCCCTCGGCGATGGCGGTCTTGCCCACGCCCGCATCCCCTACCAGGACGGGATTGTTCTTGGTGCGGCGGTTCAGGATCTGCATGACGCGCCGGATCTCCTCGTCTCGCCCGATGACCGGGTCGAGTTTGCCCTGCCGGGCGAGTTGGGTCAGGTCGCGCCCGTACTTGTCCAGCGCCTGGTAGGTCGCCTCGGGATTCTGGCTGGTGACGCGCTGGCTGCCGCGGATGGTGGTCATGGCGCGCAGGACAGCGTCTTCGGTGATGCCGTGGGCGGCCAGGAAGCGCGCCGCCTCGGCGCCGTCGGCGCCGGTCAGTGCCAGCAACAGGTGCTCGGCGCTGGCGTAGTCGTCGTGCATGCGGGTGGCGATTTTCTCGGCATTGTCCAACGCGCGCCCCAGTTCCCGCGAAAGCCCCACCTGGGTCGTCGCCCCGTAGACTTTGGGCTTGCGCTGGAGTGCTCCCTCCAGTGCCAGTGCCATGTCGGCCGGGTTGGCCTCCAACTTCTGGACGATCTGGGGCACGATGCCGTCCGACTGGCGCAGCAAGGCCAGCAACAGGTGCTCCGGCTCGATCTGGCCGTGGCTATGCTCACCGGCGAGCGTTTGAGCGCTCAAGATGGCCTCTTGTGCTTTTTGCGTGAACTTGTTCAGATCCATGATTGCCACTCCTGATTAACGTGAAACGTGGTGCGTGTCCCGTGTTTCGTGTTCTGTGTTCCGTCACGGACCACGCAACACGGAACACGTTTTACGTTTCACGCCTGTTTGGTCTCAATCGCAGGTATTGTACTGGCCTTCCATTAGAGGGGCAATAGTGTCGTATTGGATTTATATAAGAAGCGCCAGCAGGATTTGTGCCATAATCGCCGTTGGACTAAAGTTAAGCATAAAAAAAGCGGGAGCCGCGAGCGCGGCCCCCGCTTCCTTACCGTCCCAAGTCTAGTATCTGAGCAGCGCCCCCACGCCGAATTCGGCGAGCTTGGGGTTGTCGTCTATCACTTCCACTTTGCCGCCGTCTTCGATCACCTTCGTCACCAGCGCCTCGGCTGCGTCGGGGATCTCGGCGAACTCGCCACCACAGAAGGGGCATATCTTCAGGTGCTGGTCGGTGATGTAGACACAGTTGCGGCACTGGTAACCCGGCTGATGATAGTCACGGGCAACCAGCAGGGTCTGGATGCGCCCTTCGTGGGCCGCGCCGAGCGTATCGTCCAGGCGAATGGCGCCACCGCGCCCCTTGGCGGCTGCCGTGAACACCGCGTTCACCAATGCTGCCTCTCGTTCCTGTTCCACCTGCCGCAAAATCCCCAGGGAGTGTTCGCGTATCTCCGGCTCCGGTGCATTCAGGTCCGCACTAAACGAGCCGATGATCTTGCCCTGCAACGGCTTGGACAGCGCCTCACGGAACTGGGTCACCGTTGGCTCGGCGCCGGCGATGATCAAGCGCTGCGGGTTATGCTTGCGACAGAAGCGGTCCATGGCCTTGACCGCCTCACGGATGTTGCGCTGCGCGACCTCTTCCTCGCGCCGGCTCGAAATGGGGGCTCCCCCTCGACGCCCCGGTCCGCCCGACGACCCCCGTCCTTTCTTGAGTTTGCGCACCTCCTCACCTGCATAGCCGTCGCTGACTTGCAATTCCCCCATCTCAAACAGCAGCAGCCGTACCTCCTGCCGATCCACCAGCGCTACCGCGTAACTAGCGTAGGCGTCCACCAGCGCCGCCAGTGGCCAGATGTAAGGCTTGCGGGCCACCGTCACCCCAGGCGCGACGGGAACGGCGAGTGAGTACACGCGCCAGAAATCCTGCTGGTTGCCGGAGAAGACGACTACCCCCCGGCCTGACCAATCGTACTCGTGATCAAAGAACCGCTCCACGGCTGCCATGTCTTCCGGTGTGGCGACCTCTTCGGCCTGCTTCAGCATTTGCCGCAGCGCCAGTTTGCTCTCATCTGTCGTGTATCGGGTCGCGTCCACGTTCAGATAGACGCTCAATATCGGCGTCTCGGCCTGATAGGCTGCCAGTTCGCGCAAGTCCGCTTGTCTGAACATTGCTTTTACCCCTTTCTTTTCAGGTTAGCCATCGTGGGCCATTGCGGATGAGGGGGATGAGTACATCCCTTAGATGAGTACATCCCTTACATCCGAGTGGCGAGCCGACCAGCGGTACCCTTCCTGCCCGATCCCTATTCAGCTGTTAACGAGCATTCGATTATGGCCTTTCTCCTAACGTCACTGGCACCTCCAATTCCTTTCCGTCGCGGATGATGGTCAAGGTGACCTTTTGTCCCACTTCCGTTTCGCGTACCAGGTAGGCGATCAAGTCGTCAAAGTCGCGGAGTTTGTAGTCGTCAATGGCGACGATGACGTCACCACCGGCGTTGACCGTCGTCCCCACGATCTCCACTTCCTGGTCGCCACCCCGCAAGCCGGCCTGTGCCGCCGCGGTCCCGGGCGTAACCTGGTCAATCAGGATGCCTTGTGTCACCGGCAGCCCCAGCGGGCCCGCCAGTTCCGCCGTGCTGAAACGAGTGTCGTAGGTGATGCCGAGATAGGGATAGTGGTAGATCCCCTTCTCGATCAGGTAGGGTACGATGCGTTTGACCGTGTTGACCGGCACGGCGAACCCGATCCCGGAGTTGGTGCCCGTCAGGGAACGGATGGCGGTATTCACGCCGACCACTCGCCCGCGGGTGTCCAGGAGCGGGCCTCCCGAGTTGCCTGGGTTGATGGCCGCATCGGTCTGAACGATCTCGGGGTTGGAAAAGCGGCCCCCTTCCTGGAGCACCTGGGCCGGCAACGTGCGCCCCAGGGCGCTGATGATCCCGACGGTCATCGTCCCGGCCAGTCCGAAGGGATTGCCGATGGCGACGACGCGCTGTCCCACCTGGAGTGTGCTCGAATCGCCCAATTCCAGGGGTGCCAATTGGGCAGGCGGGACGTTTACCTGGAGGACCGCCAGGTCCGAGTATGGGTCCTGGCCCAGGACCTGAGCATCGGCCACGACCCCATTGGAGAATTTGACCCGCACGGCATCCGCCTGCTCGACGACGTGGTTGTTGGTGACGACGTGGCCCTGGGTGTCCAGGACAAAGCCGGACCCGCTGCCCAGCGATGTGAGCGTTCCTTCCTGGTTCACCAGCACCTCAATGTACACCACAGCCGGGTTGACCCGCTGGTACAGGTTGACCAGCAGGGCATCTTCGGAGTCTATCCAGGCGCTGGCGTCCTCCGGCAAGAGGGTGGGGGTAGCGACGACCACCACGGGTTCGGGAACAGCAGGGGCCTGTGGCGGAGTGGGGGTGGGTACAAAGATGAATTGCTGGCTGTTGCAGGTGCAGGCCAGGATGGCCAGTGTCAGAGGCAATATGACGAGTATCCATCGCTTGTGTGCGATCATGTTATTTCCTTTCTTTCAGACGTGCCAGCTCTTCGAATAGTTCCCGCTCGCGGGTGGTCAACGCCTGGGGCACCTGTATCTGAGCTGCGGCCAACAGGTCCCCGTGCTGTGTGGGGTCGCCCGGATGAGGCATTCCTTTGCCCCGCAGGCGGAAGGTCTTGCCGCTGTTGGTGCCGGCAGGGATTTTCAACGAAACCTCACCGTCCAGGGTGGACACTCGCACTTCGCCACCCAGCACGGCTGTGTACAGATCCACGTTCACGTCGCAGCGCAGGTCGTCATTTTCCTCGCGCTTGAAAACTAGATGGGGTATGACCGTGATGGTCAGGTGCAGGTCACCAGATGGACCGCCCTGGTAACCAGGGCTGCCCTTGCCAGCGTAGCGTATCTTCGACCCGCTGCGTGCTCCCTGCGGGATCTTGATCCGCATGCGATGCCCATCCTGCTCCAACACGCGGGTGGTGCCGTGGAAGGCTTCCTCCAGCGTGATTTCCAGCGGGACTTGTACCTCTTGCCCTGGCCGTGTGCGCTGACTGGCAGCGCGGCGGAAGAGGTCCTCTGTGGCACGTGTGCGCCCTGCGCCGCCACCCATCCCGCCAAAGATGGCGCGGAAGAAGTCAGAAAAGGTGTCCGCGCCCGCGCCGCCAAAGAGGTCACCCAGGTCGCCACTCCACTCGACGCGCGCGCCGCCCGGTCCGCCGGTGGCCCACTGGGACCAATCGAAATGACCTGGGTCGCGGCCCGTGCGTTGCCACTGCTGCCAACTGGCACCCAACCCATCGTACCTGGTCCGCTTGTCTGGATCGCCCAGCACCTCGTAGGCTTCGTTGATTTCTTTAAACTTTTCCTCCGCGCGCTGGTCATCCGGGTTGACGTCGGGATGAAATTGGCGGGCCAACCTACGGTAGGCCCGCTTGATGTCCCGCTCATTCGCATCCCGATTCACGCCCAGGATTTTGTAGTAATCCTTATATTCCATTCGCTCCTCACCGCTTCACCACGCCGACTGGGTACCTTGAATCATTCTATATCCTAATTTGCTGTCTGTCAAGAACATGGCCAATGCGAGCACATCGCCGGCAACAAAACGGAGGCGGGCTGGAAACCCGCCTCCGCTCTACGACTTGCCGTCGCGCCACATGATGCGCGGTGCATGGTGCCGGGCTATGCACTGCGCAGCGCAGCGTGTTACGTATTGCATAACGCGCTGTGGTATGCGTCGTACAACGCGCCGCGTTATGTGTCGCGTAACGTGCCTAGGCCTCTTCCTCCTCTGCCTCCTTCAGTTTGGCCTCCGTGATCACCTCGACCTCCGCCACAGGCGTCACCACTTCCTCTTCCAGTTTCTCTTCCTGCAACGGTACCACGCGGGCAATCATCTCGTTCAGGTCGGTGAGGATCTCCAGGCCGGCAGGAATGGCCAGGTCGCGCACGTACAGCGCGTGATCTACCTCAGTCAGGTCTGATAGGTCCACGGGGATCGAGTCCACCAGGTCGCCAGGCAGGCACTCCACCTCCACAGCGGAGAGGGCTTGCAGGAGGACGCCCTCATTGCGCTCCACCACTGGAGACGCTCCCACGAGTTCCAGCGGTATCTCGACCGTGATGCGCTCGGCCATATTCACGTGATAAAAGTCCACGTGCAACAGGGTGCCCCGGATGGGATCGCGCTGCATGTCACGCACGAGGGCCATCTCCGGCTGGTCCCACCCTTCGACGTTGATGCTGACGAGTTGGCTACTGCCGACCTGCGAGACGACCTGGCGCAGGCTGCGGGCATCGAACTGCAAGGGCACAGGGTCGAAGCCACGTCCGTACATCACCCCCGGCACCCGCTTCTGCCGCCGCAGTTGGTTCACCTGCTTGCCGAGCACCACTCGTTTTTCGGCCGCCAACTCAAATTGTTGCGCTCGTTGAGCCATTCACTACCTCCCGAACATCCGCCTTGCCTGACGGCGGAGTAAATTTCTGGCAATCAAACGGGCGGGCCTGGGCCCGCCCGCAGGGCAGCAGTATTGTAGCGCAAACCGCTGCTTTCGTCAAGCGCAGTGCCAGCCGATGACCATCGGCCGGTAGCTACGAATACCCGGCAGACGTACGGCACCGCACGGTCACCCGCGTCCCTCGCCCCGGCGCGCTTTCCACTGCCAGGTGGCCTCCCAGTGCCTCCGCGCGCTCTGCCATCCCCAGCAATCCGAAACGGCCATCGCGCCCCCGGACCGACGCCGGATCGAAGCCGCGCCCGTCGTCCGAGACGATCAGCACAATCTCGTCTTCTTCACGGAACATGGTCACCGCGGCGTGCGAGGCGGCCGCGTGGCGCCAGGCGTTCGACAGCGCCTCCTGGCTGATGCGATACAGGCTGATGGCGATGCCATCAGGCAGCGAGATGTCATCCAGGTGGACCTGCACCGGTAATCCGCGGGCCGTGACCTCCCGCGCCACGGCTCGCAGCGCCGCCGCCAGGCCCAACTGGTCTAGCGCTACGGGGCGCAGGTCGCTGCACAGCCGTCGCACTTCGTCCACCAGCATGCCGACCTGGCTGTGCACTTCTCCCATCTGGTCGGCTTCGTCCTCTTCCTCCTGTAGTGCTTCCAGCCGGTAGCGCAGCCCGACCAGTTCTTGAATCACTCCATCGTGCAGTTCGCGGGCCAGGTCGGCCCGTTCCTCCTCGCGGGCTGCCAGCAGCCGGCGGTGCATTTTCTCCACCTCGGCCACCTTGTCTCGCAGTTGCGCTACCAGCCGCACGTTGTGCGCTACCAGGGCGGCCTGGCGGCCGATCACGGTCAGGATGCGTTCATCCTCTGGCCCCCACTCCCCATCCGTCCGCGCGGCCAGCACCCACACGCCGACCGTGCGATCCTCAACGACCATGGGCACGCTGGCGCGATTCGGCATCATCCTCACCTGCGCTGTCAGGTTCTCCGGTGGTCGCTCCTGGGCCTGCGACGCTCGCGATCCCGACGCGCCGACGACTTCCATCTTCCCTTCTCGCTCCAGCCAGAGCGCCGCTCCCGGCAGGTGCATGGCCCGAGGCACCTGGTTCAACAGCACATCCACGAGCGTCTCCAGGTCCAGGGTGCAGGCCAGGGCCCGGCCTACCTCTTCCACCAACCCCCGGTATTCGTACCAACCGCCATAAAAGAGCCGGTCTATCAGCCACTGGGCGCGGTCTCGCAGCGGCCGGAAGGTGGCGGCGGTGGCCAACGCGACCGCCGCTCCCAGCGCTGCCCGTCCCATCGTGTTCACCGGCAGGCGATTGTACAGGAGGGTCAGGGCAGCGAAATACACTCCGAACAGAAGCACGCTGACTACCAGATAGACCAGCCCCCGGTTGAGCGCCCGGTCAAAGTCCTTCAGGTTGTATCGCCACAGGGCCACGGCGTAGGCGATCGGCATCGCCCCCATCAGCGGAATGACGAATGGCCAGCGGATCCAGGGCTCTGCGCCGAACCCGACGCCCGGCGCGTTAGTGAGCAGCGCGAGCGGGCCAAACCCTACCACCGTACCAAAGACGAGCAGGCGGATGCGGCGCCGGACGTCGGGAGCATGGGTGGTTACGTACGTGACGACCGCCAGGGCGACGCTGATGCCGATCCCCAGGAGCAACCATACGTGCATCATGTTCTGCGAGACAGCGATCGGCGGATACGAGAGCCAGGGGTACAGCCAGCGTAGCAGGCCCAGGCCCGCGCCGATCCCATAGAGCGCCAGCAAGGGCCAGCGCAGGCGGGCGGTCCAGTGCGGCTCGGGGAAGACGGCGTGAAAGTGGATCATGACTGGCGTCAACATGCCGATCAGGATCTGAAACCGTCGCGGCCCAAAGGGGACCAGGGCCGAGTTGAGCGCGGCGACGGTCAGGCACGTGGCCCCCGTCTGGCACAGGGCGTAGAACGCCCGGACATCGATCGCCTCCGGCCAGCGCAGCAATAGCACCAGTGAAGAGAGACAGCAGACCAGGGCTACCACCAGGATGGAGAGCAGCACGAGCCGGTAGTTGAGCGTAGGTAACTGAGCCGCCACCGTGGTGGTGTACAAGGCCCCATCGCGGCAGAACTTGATGCGCGTGGTGTCGCCGGGCTGGCCCAGGTGATACCCGCACACGTCCCATTGGGCCGTGGAACACTCGTCTATCGCCAGGAGCATATCGCCGACCCGCAGCCCCGCCCGCGCCGCCGGCCCGTTGGCGTCAATCTCGAAGACCCGGCCGATGACGTCCCACTCGGCCCCGTGGGTGGCGGCCCCCCACAGAGAGACGGCTGCCCAGGTGATCAGCCCCAGCACGGCCAGAGCGGGCAGCAGCCACAGGCCATCCACCAACCTTCTGTCTGCCTTCATACCCTCGCCCAACCCCGCCGGATGGCCTCCACCACCGCTGCCGTGCGGGAGGTGGCGCCTAGTTTGGTGTAGATGTTGCCCACGTGGAACTTGACCGTGCGCTCACTGATGACCAGGGCGCCGGCGATCTCGACGTTCTCTCTCCCTTCGGCCATCAGTCGCAGTACTTCTTGTTCCCGCTCGGTGAGGAGAGTGCCCGCCGCCTCCGATTCCTGTCCCACTGCCCGGTGGGTCACCTTGGACGCCACGCGGGGGCTGAGCCAGGTTTCTCCGCGGGCCACGGCCCGGATCGCCTCGACGAGGGTCGAGAGCCGTTCGTCCTTCAGCGCGTAGCCAGCCGCGCCAGCCGCCAGCATGCCGAAGACGTATTCGTCGTCGTCGAAGGCCGAGAGCACCAGGACCTTGGCCGCCGGAACGGCCTGGTGCAATGCCTCCATCACCGGCACCGGGCCCGGCCCTGGCATCGCCACGTCCAATAGCACCACGTCGGGGGACAAGCGGCGCGCCTGGCGGATGGCCTCCTCGCCGTTGGCGGCCTCACCGGCGACGACGAAATCCTCTTCGCGGGCCAGCCGGTTGCGGATCCCGTCACGTACCACGGGATGGTCGTCGGCTAGCAGGATGCGGATGCTGGGGACGTGGGGGACGGGTACGTCCCTTACGTCCGTACGGGTGATGCTCATGCTCTCCTCCGCGAGATGTACC
>DATKWP010000058.1:0-28650 GCA_035529535.1 Anaerolineae bacterium
TCGTCCACCATGCGTACCCTGGACAAGGCGTTGAACCTGGACCTGGCGTTGATCTACAGTGCCTACCTTGAGGTTCGTGACGCCGAGATGGAGCGTACGTTGTTGGACAGATTCCTGACAGTGACGGGATTCAGCCGCACTCTGTACGAGAACCTGGCAGGGACGCGGGGGTGGGACAACAGGAGCCAGTACCACGCCGGGCAGCCATAGACAGGCCCGAGGTGTGAAGCAGACACGAAAAAGTGAGGCTGGGCCTCGGCAGGCCCGGCCTTTTGATTGACTGGGTCAGGCAGTGCTTGACGCAAAAAGGCTTTGTGGTAGAATGGGCATGTCAATGCCCCCATCGTCTAGCCTGGTCTAGGACACGGGCCTTTCAAGCCCGCGACAAGGGTTCGAATCCCTTTGGGGGCATTTTTGTGTTGGAATCTTACACCCTGGCGATGAGCCGGGGTCTCTTGCATTGAGAGAATGGATGGAAGCACCGAACGACAAGTCCTGCGAGGTCATCATCGGTAGGCTGCTCAAGCAGGGTGGGATGAAGTTGGCGGTGGCCGAATCGTGTACGGGTGGGCTGATTGGGCACCGTATCACCGCTGTCCCTGGCGCCTCGGCTTACTACCAGGGATCCATCACGGCGTATGCCAACGAGGCCAAGGAACTAATTCTCCACGTGCGGCACGATACATTATCTCAACACGGCGCGGTCAGTGAACAGGTGGCGCGGGAGATGGCCCAGGGGGTCAGGCAGGCTTTGCGTGCCGACGTCGGTCTGTCTGTCACCGGCATCGCCGGGCCGGATGGTGGCTCGCCAGATAAACCTGTGGGCCTGGTCCACGTCGCACTGGCGGCACCTGACGGAGAATGGGCGGAGCGGTACGTGTGGAGCGGCGACCGGTGGGAGAACAAGGAGTATTCGGCCGAGGTTGCGTTGGACCTGCTGCGCCGCTATCTGGAAGGACAGTTGTGATGGCCGCGAGTGAAGCGCCTGCTTGGCTCGCTTGAGACTCAGGGGGACGGGCCCATGGTCGCCGCTATGGTACGTGGGGTGTGTGCTCAGAGTGGGGTGCGCCCCTTTGATCCCTACCGTGACCTCAAGCCGGTCGCCGAGTTGATCGCCACCGCTTTCCGCGACATATTGGGTCCTGACGGGGACATCGCGCTGGCAGAGATGCGCCGCGTTGCCCGCTGGCACTCGCTGTTGTGGTGGCTCTACTGGCCTGATTCAAGCGGCACTGAGATCATGTCGGGGTTTGTGTGGGTCGAGCAGGGGCGTGTGGTGGGCAACGTCTCGCTGCGGCGCGCGCGGGAATGGGGTGGCTTCTTCATCGGTAACGTGGCCGTCCATCCCGACTGGCAGGGGCGCGGTATCGCCGGCGCGTTGATGAAGGCTGCGCTGGAGGCGATCGAGGCGCGAGGCGGGCGCTGGGTGGGGCTCGAGGTACGCGCCGACAACCAGGTCGCCGGACGACTTTATGGACAGTTGGGCTTCCAGGAGGTCGGCAGGACACAGCACTTCTTGCGCCCTGCGGGCGTACTGCTGTCGGTGAGTCTACCACCGTACCCGCCAGCGCGCCGAGGGCGTGGCCGCGATAGCGCGGCGTTGGTTGAATTGGTGTATGCTCTGGTGCCCCAAGCCCACCGGGTGTTGCTGGAGATCCGACAGGAGGACTATAGGCCAAACTGGGAGCGTTCTCTCGATCGGTGGCTGGAAGGGCGACGCGAAACCTGGTGGGTGCTCGAGGAAAATGGCCTGCTCCGTGGGGCGGTGCGGACGCTGCACGAACGTGGGCGCCGCCCGGACCGGCTCGAACTCTTGATGGTGCCGTCCGGCGACGAGCGCCTGGCGACCCTGCTCGTGCAGCAGGGGGTGGCCAGCCTGGGTAGCGCTGCTAAGAAGATGGTGGAGACTACATTGCCAGGCCCTGGTGAGCCGCTGGTCGCCGCACTGGAGGCAGCCGGCTTCCAGACATTGCGCGTACTGGTCCAGATGCGGCTCGACCTGGGACAGCGCATCCCGGTCAGAGGTCAGGCGACGCGCCGGCCATAGGAAGATCTGAAAGCCCCCATAAAGACCAAGGCCCCCTGGGGGGTTCCAGGGGGCCTACGGCCAAGGAAAGGAGGAGAGGTTATTCGTGGCTTGTTCTGCCACTCACCTCAGCTTACATGATAATCCAAGGGAGCCTCCTGGCGTAGTGGATAATGACACTTCTATGGGGTGACAAACTTCATATCGTGGCGCGTATGCCCGGTATGAGTGAGCAGGAAACGGGTAGGTGGAGGCTCGGCGGTGGGGGGGAGGCGCGGGCGAGCAGTCCACTTTTTGACAAACTGGATTTTTATGCTATACTTAGGGTTCGCTCACTTCATGTCGTGACATAAATGTACTGTGCGACAGCCTGAGTCGAGTGAGTCTAGGAAGAGAAAGGAACGATAGTGGCGACTTATCTGGGGAAGAAGTCTTATGCCCGAATCACCAATACGGAGAGACTGCCGCAGTTGATCGAGGTCCAACTCGAATCCTTCCGGTGGTTTCGAGAAGAGGGTCTGACTCAGTTGTTCGACGAAGTCTCCCCCATCGAGAGTTTCAACAGCAATCTCAAGCTATACTTTCCGGGCTCTAAGGCCAGAGAAGCTGGGTTCGACCTTGGTTATCGCTTTGGCGAGCCCAAGTATTCTGAGGGAGAGTGCCTCGAGCGCGACATCACGTTTGGGGTTCCACTATACGTCCGCGTGGTGTTGGACAATCGCGAGAGCGGTGAGATCGTGGAGTCGGAGATCTTCCTGGGCGACTTTCCGTTGATGACTGAGAACGGCACTTTCATTATCAACGGCACCGAGCGGGTGGTCGTCAGCCAGTTGATTCGCTCTCCAGGCGTCTATTTTGACCTGGCGGAGGATCGGGTTAGCGGTCGGCGGCTCAGTATGACCAAACTCATCCCAGACCGTGGCGTCTGGATGGAGTTCGAGACCCGCAAGTCCGACTACATCACGATCAAGTTCAACCGTAAGCGCACCTTGCCTGTCACGATTCTGCTGCGCGCTTTGGCGGCGGTGGATGACCTGACCGGGAATAACATCTTGGGAGATGGAAGCGACGACGAGTTGCTGGCGCTATTTAGAGACGCGGACAGCAATCCCAGCCATCAATATCTGGCCACCACCATTCGCCAGGAGCCAAACTGGGACCCCAAGGATGGGCGCACGTTGGCTGAGGAAGCGCTGTTGGAGTTTTATCGCCGCCTGCGCCCTGGCGATCCGACCACGCTGGAAAATGCACGGGAGTATCTGGAACAACAACTGTTCGATCCTCGACGCTACGATCTACAGCGAGTAGGCCGTTATAAACTGAACCAGCGGCTCGGCCTCGAAATTCACCCGGAGCATCGCATGGTCACCAAGCAGGACCTGGTGGCCCTGGTGCAGCACATGATCCGCATCAACAACGGTATCGAGGACGCTGACGACATAGATCACCTGGGCAACCGCCGTGTCAAGACGGTAGGGGAACTGATCCAGAACAAGCTGCGAATCGGATTGCGTCGTATGGAGCGGCTGGTGGTGGAGCGCATGTCTATCCGCGAATCCGAGTCGTTGACCCCAGTGAACCTGATCAACATCCGGCCGGTAGTTGCCATTGTCCGGCAGTTCTTTGGGTCCAGCCAACTCTCGCAGTTTATGGAGCAGACCAACCCGCTGGCGGAACTCACCCATAAGCGTACGCTTTCGGCGCTGGGGCCAGGCGGGCTGCGACGTGAGCGAGCCGGCTTCGACGTGCGCGACGTGCACTACAGCCACTATGGACGGATCTGCCCCATTGAGACACCAGAAGGACCGAACATTGGACTGATCGGCCGCCTGGCGACGCACGCGCGGGTCAATTCGCTGGGCTTTGTGGAGACACCCTATCGCAAGGTAGTTCGCGTCGTAGAGCCCACCGTCGAGGCGCTCGTCGGCCAAACCCTGAGGGAGGACGTGATTGACCCTGAAAGCGGTGAGGTGGTGGCGAAGGCAGGGACCGAGGTGACGAAGGAGTCGGCTGCGCAGATCGCGGGGTTGGGCCTGACCGAGCAAGTTCCGGTCGTGCCGGTGGTCCGAAGTGATGAACTCGTGTATCTCTCGGCCGACAAGGAAGACCGCTACACCATTGCCCAGGCCAACGCTGAGTTGGATGAGAAGGGCCATTTCGTGCAACCGCTTGTCTCGACCCGCCGTGCCGACAAGTTCCCCCTGTCTTTGCCGGAGAAGGTGGACTATATTGACGTTGCGCCCTGTCAGATCGTGGGGGTTTCGGCGGCGTTGATCCCATTCCTGGAGCACGATGATGCGAACCGTGCGCTGATGGGCTCCAACATGCAGCGGCAGACGGTACCGTTGATCAAGCCTGAGGCCCCGATCGTGGCCACCGGCATGGAATGGCGGGCTGCTCTCGACTCTGGGCAGGTGGTGTTGGCGAAAGACGATGGAGAGGTCGTCAGCGTCACGGGAGACAAGGTCGTAGTGCGCGAGGCCGGCGGGTTGCGCACCTATCATCTGCACAGGTATAAGCGCTCGAACCAGAGCACCTGCATTGATCACCGGCCGGTGGTGTTCAAGGGACAGCGCGTGCACAAGGACCATGTGCTGGCAGATAGTTCCTCGACCGAGAGTGGCGAACTGGCCCTGGGGCACAATGTATTGTGCGCCTTTCTCTCCTGGGAAGGTGGGAACTTTGAGGACGCGATCCTGATCAGCGAGCGCCTGGTGCGAGAGGACAAGTTTAGTTCCATCCACATGGAGAAGCACGAGGTGGAGGCCCGCGACACCAAACTCGGCCCGGAGGAGATCACCCGTGACATTCCCAACGTAGGTGAGGAGGCGCTAAAGGACCTCGATGAGGACGGCATCGTCCGCGTCGGAGCGGAGGTGGGGGCTCTGGACGTCCTGGTGGGCAAGATCACGCCCAAGGGTGAGAAGGAATTGAGCCCCGAGGAGAAACTGCTGCGTGCCATCTTTGGTGAAAAGGCCCGCGAGGTGAAGGATTCCAGCATGCGCCTGCCGCACGGAGAACGCGGCAAGGTCGTGGACGTGACGGTCTTCGATCGGGAGGAGTACCGAGATCTCAAAGTGGGAGTGG
Source organism: Anaerolineae bacterium (assembly GCA_035529535.1). Classification (GTDB taxonomy): domain Bacteria; phylum Chloroflexota; class Anaerolineae; order B4-G1; family B4-G1; genus DATKWP01. The sequence continues at coordinate 5,114 of DATKWP010000058.1, forward strand.
AAAAGATGGTGCGCGTCAGCGTGGCCCAGTTGCGTAAGATCAACGAGGGCGACAAGATAGCGGGCCGGCACGGAAACAAGGGGGTCATTTCCAAGGTGGTGGCGATCGAGGATATGCCATTCCTCGCTGACGGCACTTCTGTAGACATCATATTGAACCCCTTGGGCGTACCGGGACGGATGAACATCGGCCAGATCCTGGAGACTCATCTTGGATGGGCTGCATCTCGGCTGGGGTTTCGGGCGATCACGCCGGTGTTCGACGGTGCCAACGAAACCCAGGTCGAGGCGGAATTGGCGCGAGCCTGGCTCATTGATCGCGCATGGGATGAGATGACCGAGCGTGCCTGGGCATGGCTGAAGGGGCAGGATTATCCCCTCGAAACGCTGAGGGACGATGAAGAGGCGCGGCGGCTGTACATCGTGGCCTGGCTGGCTGGGCGTAGTTACGACGTGGATCGCTTGATTGCGGACCGGGTCTACGCGCGGAGAGCGGTGCTACACGAGTGGCTGCTGGAGAGGGGCTGTAACCCGGACGAATTGCTCGTCTATGAAGACGACTCGCGCTCGTTGGCCCAGCGGATTGTGGCAGATCAGCGGGCCAGGGTGACTTGCCTGCGCCTCTGGTTGGAGGACCAGGGGCGGGAGATCGCCGACCTGGACGACGAGGCGCTGGAGGCGTTGGCGATGCAGGTGAGCCTGGAGACCTCGAAGCCGTGGCCAATCCTGGGCAAGATGACCCTGTACGACGGCAAGACAGGGGAGCCCTTTGACCGGCCGGTGACGATAGGCATGATTTATATCATGAAATTGGCCCACCTGGTCGAAGACAAGGTCCACGCGCGTTCTACGGGGCCCTACAGCCTGGTGACACAACAGCCGCTGGGGGGCAAGGCCCAGTTCGGTGGCCAGCGTTTTGGGGAGATGGAAGTGTGGGCGTTGGAAGCCTACGGCGCCGCTCACGTGCTCCAGGAGATGCTCACCATCAAGTCGGATGATGTCCAGGGTCGGGTCAAGACTTACGAAGCGATTGTGAAAGGGGAACCTGTCGAGGAACCGGGCGTGCCGGCCTCGTTTAAGGTGTTGGTGAAGGAGTTGCAGAGCCTGGGGCTGGAGGTCGAAGCGATCACCCAGGACGGTGAAGTGCTAGACTTTGGCCGGGACGAGGAGAGGACCAAGGTGCCCATGTTGGGCATGGGGCTCTTGAGCCTGGACCGGCGGGGCCGTTAGCCCGCTCCTGGCGTCGCATCCGGTCATTGAGATTCGAGGCGGGCCCTTCGCCTGGGCTCTTGGTCCGGCGAGGGGGTGGGAACGTTGCAGAACGTGTACAGCCTGTTTGACTTCTGGCAGATCCGTGGTAAAATGCCCGTCTCTGGGATGGGTAGCAGCCAGAGCCCCTGCTGCCCGATTGAAAATGGAGATACTTGTGGAACATGGGAGATGAAGGCCATCGGTACGGGTGGATGGCCTTCTTCACTGCGTTCGTAGGGAGGTACTAGTGCCTACAATCAACCAGTTGGTTCGTAATGGAAGAAAACCCAAGTCGCGCAAGTACAAGGCGCCTGCGTTGCTGTACACATTCAACTCGTTCACGCAGCAGCGCACGCGAGCCCGTAAGGGGCGCAGCAACAAGGGAGCCCCTCAGAAGCGTGGTGTGTGCACCAGCGTACGGACGATGACGCCTAAGAAGCCTAACTCGGCGCTGCGCAAGATCGCCCGTGTGCGTCTGACCAATGGCATCGAGGTGACGGCGTACATCCCTGGAGAGGGGCACACGTTGCAGGAGCACTCGGTGGTGTTGGTGCGTGGAGGGCGCGTCAAGGACCTGCCCGGTGTGCGTTATCACGTGGTGCGTGGTGCTCTGGATTCCACAGGTGTAGACGGTCGTGTACAGCAGCGTTCCAAGTACGGGACCAAGCGTTCCAAGAAGTAGAGGCTAAGGTAGGTGAGTTATGCCCCGACGGTATCGTCCGCCTAAGCGAAGTGTGAAGCCAGACGTCCGCTACAACAGCGTGCTGGTGGCCAGGTTCATCAGTGGCATGATGAGACGAGGTAAGAAGAGCGTAGCGGCGCGGATTATGTACGACGCGTTGGACATCGTGGAGGCCCGCTTGAAGCGGCCTCCCCTGGAAGTGATGGAAGAAGCGATGAAGAATGTGTCGCCGATACTGGAAGTCAAGCCCCGGCGCGTGGGAGGCTCCACGTATCAGATCCCGGTGGAGGTATCGCCAGATCGCCGGGTGAGCCTGGCGATGCGTTGGCTGTTGGGTGCTGCGCATAGCCGTCCTGGCAAGTCTATGGCCGAAAAACTGGCCAGTGAGTTGATGGATGCAGCGCGTGAGACCGGGACGGCGGTTAAGAAGAGAGAAGATACCCACAGGATGGCTGAGGCCAACCGTGCCTTCGCCCACTACCGGCGGTAAGGATTGGGAGATTTGAGATCAGTGGATCTTGAATCAAGCGATGGTCACACAGAGCCCGCTGGACCGCCTTCGGAATATCGGCATCATCGCCCACATAGATGCGGGTAAGACGACGACGACGGAGCGCTTCCTGTTCTACACCGGCCGGACCTCCCGGATGGGAAACGTGGATGATGGGACGACCATCACGGACTGGATGGTGCAGGAGCGGGAGCGGGGAATTACGATCACTGCGGCGGCAGTGACCTGTTTCTGGCGGAACTGTCAGATTAACATCGTAGATACACCTGGACACATTGACTTTACCGCAGAGGTGCAGCGGAGTCTACGTGTCCTCGATGGTGGGGTCGTCGTCTTCGACGCGGTAGCAGGAGTGCAGCCGCAATCGGAGACGGTGTGGCGACAGGCACGTGGATTTGGAGTGCCACTGGTCGCTTTCATTAACAAGATGGACAAGCTGGGTGCTGACTTTGCCCACGCGGTCGAAACGATCCGCGAGCGACTGTCCGCCCATCCGGTCGCCATTCAGTGGCCCATCGGCAGCGAGTCCAGTTTCCGAGGTGCAGTGGATTTGCTGGAGATGCGGGGCTGGGTGTGGACGGATGAACTGGGGATGTCGCCCGCAGAGGTGGGGATACCGCCAGAGTTGGCGGAAGTGGTAACTGAGGCGCGGGAACGGGCTGTCGAGCAGATCGTCGAGACCGACGATGAGTTGATGGCGCTCTATCTGGAAGGGCAGGACATCCCGGCCACTCGGCTGCGGCAGGCACTGCGGCGCGCTACCCTGTCGGGGCAGTTGCACCCGGTTCTGTGTGGTTCGGCGCTGCGCAACAAGGGTGTGCAACTCCTGTTGGATGCGGTGGTAGATTATCTGCCCTCGCCGCTGGACATTCCGCCGGTGGAAGGGGTCAACCCGTACACCAAGAAGACGGAGACCCGCCCTGCGGATCCGAATGCGCCGCTGGCGGCATTGGTCTTTAAAATCGCAAGCGATCCGTACGTAGGTAGGCTGGCCTATTTCCGGGTCTACTCGGGGAAGGTGAAGGTAGGGGCGCAGGTCATCAACTCTACCAAGCGCCATCGAGAGCGCGTCCACAAGTTGCTTCGTATGCTGGCTGACCGCCGCGAGGAGATTCAGGAACTGGAGGCGGGGGACATCGGCGCGACGCTGGGATTGAAGGACACCTTCACCGGTGAGACGCTGTGTGCGCCTAATGGGCCGATCGTCCTAGAGTCCATCTCCTTCCCGGAGCCGGTGATCTCGGTAGCGATTGAACCGAGAACGATGGCAGATCAGGATCGGTTGGCGGAAGGGCTGCAGAGGCTGGCGGAGGAAGACCCCACCTTTGTGGTGCGGGTGGATGAGGGCACCGGGCAGACGCTCATCTCCGGGATGGGAGAGTTGCACCTGGAAATCCTGACCGATCGGCTGTTGCGGGAGTTCAACGTGAGTGGGCGGGTGAGCCGTCCACGGGTCAGTTATCGCGAGACGGTTACCCAGCAGGCCGAGGGTGAGGGATTGTTCGAGCGACAGGTGGGAGGCCGGATGTTGTTTGGCCACGTCTGGCTGGAGGTCGAGCCTCTGCCCCCCGGCGAAGGGTTCGTCTTCGAGGACGTCACGGAAGACCTGAGGTGGCCACGAGAATTCATCGAAGCGGTGGAGCGAGGCTGCCGCGAGGCGACCGAGAGTGGCGTTCTGGCTGGCTACCGGATCGTGGATGTGAAGGTTCGGCTGGTGGGCGCCGAGTGGGACGAGGAGAGGTCCTCGGAATCGGCCTTTAAGGTGGCCGGCACGATGGGCTTCAAGCAGGCGGTGGAAAAGGGGAATCCTGTGCTGTTGGAGCCAATGATGGACCTGGAGGTTGTGGTGCCAGACGTGTACACCGGCGAGGTGGTGGGAGATTTGAATGCCCGGGGGGCTGACCTCAGAGAGGTAGCGTCCCGGGTAGGTGGGGAGCGGGCGATTCGCGCCTTCGTTCCCCTGGCGAAGATGTTCGGGTATGCGACCGACATGCGCAGTCTGACGCAGGGACGGGGCGCTTTTACGATGGAATTCAATCATTATGCAGAGGTAGACAAACAACGGATGGACGCCATCATCTATGGCGGAGGCTGGTAAGTGTAGCATAGGTAGCAATCCGAAAGGAGTGAGCAATGGCGAAAGAGAAGTTTGCACGTACAAAGCCACACCTCAACGTGGGCACGATTGGGCACATTGACCATGGGAAGACAACCCTGACCGCGGCGATCACGAAGGTGCTTGCACTGAAAGGGTATGCCGAGTACAAGTCGTACGACGAAGTGGCCAAGGCGGACGCGAAAATGTTCCGCCGCGACGCGACCAAGATCCTGACCGTGGCCATCGCCCACGTCGAGTACGAGACCGACAATCGGCACTATGCCCACGTGGACTGCCCTGGCCACCGGGACTATATCAAGAACATGATCACCGGTGCCGCGCAGATGGACGGTGCAATCCTGGTCGTTTCGGCGGCGGATGGCCCAATGCCGCAGACGCGCGAGCACGTGCTCCTGGCCAAACAGGTGAACGTGCCGGCCATCGTGGTCTTCCTGAACAAGGTGGACTTGATGGACGACCCGGAGTTGTTGGAACTGGTCGAGTTGGAGTTGCGGGAACTGCTCGACGGGTACGGCTTCCCTGGCGACGAGACGCCCATCGTGCGTGGTAGTGCCATCCAGGCGTTGCAGGGCACCAGCACCGATCCCAATGCGCCCGAGTATAACTGCATCTGGGAACTGATGCGCGTAGTGGACGACTATATCCCCATGCCGGTGCGCGATGAGGAGAAGCCGTTCCTGATGCCCATCGAGGATGTGTTCTCGATCAAGGGCCGCGGGACGGTCGTCACGGGCCGCGTGGAGCGAGGTTCGATGGTGCCGATGACGCCGATCGAGATCATTGGCCTGAAGAGCGAGCCCACCAAGACCATCGTTACCGACATGGAGATGTTCCGCAAAAAGTTGGACAAGGTGGTGGCGGGCGACAACGCCGGGCTGTTGCTGCGAGGTATAGACCGGGACGACGTACAGCGTGGCCAGGTCGCGGCAGCCCCAGGCAGCATCAAGCCTCACAAGCACTTTATGAGCGAGGTAATCGTGCTGCAGAAGGAAGAGGGTGGCCGTCACAAGGCCTTCTTCACCGGTTACCGTCCGCAGTTCTACATCCGGACCTTGGACGTGACAGGTGAGATCCGCTTGCCGGAAGGTGTCGAGATGGTGATGCCGGGCGACAACGTAAACCTGGAAGTCGAGTTGATCGAGCCAGTGGCTGTCGAGGAAGGTTTCCGCTTCGCCATTCGCGAAGGTGGCCTGACCGTCGGCGCGGGTGTCGTCACCAAGATTCTGGACTAGGTGACGGAATATGGCCAAGCAGAAAATCCGCATCCGGTTGAAGGCGTACGATCATCGTGTGCTCGATGAGTCGGCCAAGCGTATCGTGGAGACGGCGGAGCGCACAGGTGCTACGGTGGTAGGCCCTGTGCCTCTGCCGACCACGATCGAGCGGTTTACTGTTCGTCGTTCGGCGTTCATTGATAAGGACTCGCATGAGCATTTCGAGATCCGTACCCACAAACGGTTGATTGACGTCATCGAGCCGGACAACAAGACCATTGACTCCCTGATGCGGCTGAACCTGCCGGCCGGTGTAGATATCGAGATCAAGCTATAAGCGGCGGGGGCGAATGCTGAGGGAGGAGAGAACGCGGACAACGCGGACGGGGGGGGATGGGGCCGATGAGTACATCGATGGGGCCGATGAGTACATCGGTACATCCCGTACGTCCGACAGCATCCGAGAGTTCTCTCCACCAGGGTTGCTCCTGCGTGGGGATGGTGTGGCTGTTGCCCGCAGCCGTCAGTCCGCTGGGGAGGTGTTGGGGTGAAAGTAATCTTGGGCAGAAAAGTGGGGATGACACAGATTTTCGATGAGCAGGGCCGGGCCATCGCGGTGACGGTGATCGAGGCCGGCCCGTGTTACGTGGCCCGTGTCAATACCCCGGAGCGGGATGGGTATAGTGCGGTGCAACTGGGCTTCGAGGAAGTGAAGCCGCAGCGGCTAAGCGGCGGTGAGAAGGGGCATTTGACCCGCAATGGGTTGCCCGCACTGCGAAACCTGCGCGAATTCCGCCTGCGCAAGGAGGAAGAAGCCCAGGAAGGGCAGCGCGTTCTGGTGGACGTGTTCGAGGTGGGCGACCAGGTGGACGTGATCGGCGTCTCGAAGGGGCGTGGATATGCCGGTGTGGTCAAGCGGCACCACTTTGCCGGTGGCCCCAAGACGCGCGGCCAATCGGATCGGCAGCGTCATCCGGGTTCTATTGGCGCTTGCGCTTCTCCTGGTCGGGTCTGGAAAGGGATGCGGATGGCGGGTCACATGGGGAACGTCCGGGTGACGGCTCAGAACCTGCGCGTGGAGATGGTGGACCCGGAACGGAATCTGTTGGCGGTGCGTGGCAGTGTGCCAGGTGCTAAAGACGGACTGGTGATGATCGAGCAGGCCCGTAAGTCGGGTGAGTTAGCGAAGCGACGGGGCGAGTAGGGAGAGCAATGGTTGTTCCGACGTACAATATCCAAGGGGAAAAAGTCGGCGAGGTCGAACTGCGTTCCGACATCTTTGAGGTCCCCGTCAATGTGTCGCTGATGCATCAGTCGCTGGTGCGGCAGTTGGCGAATGCCCGGCTGGGGACCCACAAAACACTGACGCGCGGTGAGGTGAACCGTACGAAGGCCAAGTGGTATCGGCAAAAGCACACCGGGCGGGCGCGTCACGGCAGCCGTAGCGCCAATCTCTTCGTCGGCGGTGGAGTGGCTCACGGGCCCAAGCCGCGCCAGTACACCAAGCACATGCCGCGCAAGATGCGGCGTGCCGCACTGCGCTCGGCGCTGTCCGCTAAGGTGGTGGAGAATCAGATCGTCGTGCTGGACACGCTGAAGGTGAACGCACCCAAAACCAAAGAGATCGTGACGGTGCTGGGAAACCTGGGGCTGGGTGAGCGCGTGCTGATCCTGCTGCCAGAGCGGGACGAGATGCTGGAAAAGTCGGCGCGCAACCTGCCGCAAGTGAAGACGTTGCGGGCCAGTTATCTGAATATCCGCGATTTGCTAGGATGCGACCACGTGCTGATGCCGTTGGGCGCACTCCAGGTGATCGAAGGTATTTTAGGGTAGGGGCAGGCGATGAATCCCTATGAAGTGATCGTTCGGCCACTGGATACCGAGAAGACGCGCTACCAGGCCTCGGGGCTAAGGCAGTACGTGTTCGAGGTAAACCGGCGTGCGAATAAGGTCGAGGTGAAGCAGGCGATTGAGGCCATCTTTGGGGTGGACGTGGTGGCAGTCAACGTGATGAACGTACCAGCCAAGATCGGCCGGCGGCATGGGCGGCGGCGCGTGACGCGTCGCTCGCTGTGGAAAAAGGCTGTGGTCACTCTGGCGGAGGGCCAGCGGCTGGACGTGTTTGAGGGGGTGTAGTATGGGGATCAAGAAGTATAGGCCCACCTCACCCAGCCGGCGGGGGATGACCGGTTTGACGTTTGATGAGGTGACGCAGACGGTGCCGGAGCGCAGCCTGGTGCGTCCGTTGCAGGGGCAGTCTGGTCGCAACGCGCAGGGGCGCATCACGGTCCGCCATCGGGGCGGTGGGCATAAGCGGCAGTATCGGTTGATTGATTTCCGCCGTGACAAGGCCGGTATCCCGGCGCGGGTGGCGAGCATTGAGTACGATCCCAACCGTTCGGCTCGGATTGCGTTGCTGGTCTACGCGGATGGCGAGAAGCGGTACATCATCGCGCCCTTGGGTTTGCAGGTACGCGACACCGTGATGAGCGGCGAGAGTGCGGAGGTCCAGGTAGGGAATGCCATGCCGTTGGAGCGCATTCCCCTGGGCACGCTGGTGCATAACATCGAGTTGTATGCCGGGCGTGGAGGACAGGTGGTACGCTCGGCAGGTACCTCGGCCCAGGTGGTGGCCCGGGAAGGGGATTACGTGACCTTGCGCCTCCCGAGCGGTGAGATGCGATTGGTGCGCAAGGAGTGCATGGCGACGATTGGCCAGGTCGGCAACGTGGACCATGGCAACGTCAAGTTGGGCAAGGCTGGCCGGAAGCGTTGGCTGGGCCGGCGTCCGGCCGTGCGTGGCTCGGCGATGTCGCCGCGTGACCATCCCCACGGTGGTGGCGAAGGCCGGACGCCGATCGGCATGCCGAGTCCCAAATCCCCCTGGGGGAAGCCGACGTTGGGCAAGAAGACGCGACGCAACAAGGCTACCAACAAGTATATCGTGCGCCGACGAGGGAAGCGGCGACAATAGTTTGAGCGATTGAGGAACGAGGTGGATCATGTCACGATCGCCATTGAAGAGACCTATCCCGTATGTGGACCCGAAGTTGCTACGGAAGATTGAACGGCTTAATCTGGTGGGGGAAAAACGGGTGATTCGCACCTGGTCCAGATCTTCGACGATCTTCCCACACATGATCGGGCATACGATTGCTGTTCATGATGGCCGCCGGCATGTGCCGATTTACATCACGGAGGACATGGTAGGGCATAAATTGGGCGAGTTTGCTCCCACCCGTACCTTCCGGGGTCACATTGCCAGGGAGAAGAAGGGCCGGGTACGGAAGATATAGCGGATAACGCGGACGGGAGGGGTGATGGGGCCGATGAGTACATCGGTGGGGCCGATGAGTACATCGGTGGGGCCGATGAGTACATCGGTACATCCCTTACATCCGACAACATCCGGGAGGGAGTACGGTATGGGCACAGAGGTGAGGGCCCGGGCGAAGCACGTGCCGGTAACGGTAAACAAAGTGCGGCGTGTGATTGACCAGGTGCGTGGGTTGGGTGCTGCCGAAGCGTTGGATATGTTGACTTTTCTGCCCCACGCTGCGGCACACCCGGTGGCAAAGTTGCTCCGTTCTGCTATTGCGAACGCGGAGGAGAATTTCGAGATAGCACGTGATGATCTGTACGTGGCACACATCACGGCCGATGAAGGACCAGGTGTGATGCCTGGGAAGGGCTGGCGACGGCGCTTCGGCGGTCGCGGCCGCTCGCGGCCGATTCGAAAACGTTCTGCGCACATCACGTTGGTGCTGAAGGAGAGAACGGCGAATTCTGAATAAGAATGGCTTGACTTGGTTTGAAGGAGGAATGATTTGGGACGCAAGGTTCATCCTTACGGCTTCAGGCTGGGAGTGATCCGGGACTGGCGTGCGCACTGGTACGCGGAGGGCGAGGATTACGCCAATTTGCTGCACGAAGACCTGAAAATTCGCAAGTACATCCAGGGCACCGCAGGGCGTGCTGGTATCTCTCGCGTCGAGATTGAGCGCTTCCCGAATCAGGTTTCGGTAACGATCTGGACGGCGAGGCCGGGCATCGTCATCGGACGCAAGGGAGCGCAAGTGAAGGTGCTGCGCAAGGAACTGGAGGAGATGACGGGCAAGCGGGTCTCTGTGGACGTGCAAGAGTTGTCGCAGCCTGAACTGGACGCCAAGTTGGTGGCGGAGAATATCGTTTCGCAATTGGAGCGGCGCATTTCTCACAGCCGGGCCATGAAGCGGGCGGTGCGGGAGGCCATGCGCGCTGGTGCGCAGGGAATCAAGGTGCTGTGCAAGGGACGCCTGCACGGTGCCGAGATGGCGCGCCAGGCCTCGGAACGCGAGGGGCGAGTGCCGTTGCAGACCTTGCGTGCTGACATTGATTTCGCTCGGGAAGAGGCACACACCACCTACGGTTGCATTGGCGTCAGGGTGTGGATTTACAAGGGTGAGATATTGCCTGAGGCGAAGGTACAGCAGGAGGAGCCCTTCGTCGTCTAGGGACTGGGGCTTATGGGAATTGGAGAGGGAGCAAGGCGATGTTGCAGCCAAAGCGGACAAAGTATCGTAAACAGATGCGCGGCCGGATGAAGGGCAAGGAGTCGCGTGGGACCGAGGTCTCGTTCGGGGAGTACGGACTGCAGGCCCTGGAGCCAGCGTGGATCACGGCCCGGCAGATTGAGGCCGCCCGGCGAGCCATCGTGCACTTTGTACAGCGGCGTGGCAAGTATTGGGTCCGCGTCTTTCCCGATAAACCGGTCACGGCCAAGCCGGCCGAGACCCGCATGGGCAAAGGTAAAGGGGCGGTGGACCACTGGGTAGCCGTGGTCAAGCCTGGCCGCATCATGCTCGAACTGAGCGGCGTATCTGAGGATGTAGCGCGCGAGGCGATGCGTTTGGCATCCCATAAGTTGCCCATCAAGTGCCAATTTGTGAAGCGCGAAGAGATCTCTGTGGGGGAGTAGGGAGATGCAGGTACGAGAGGTTCGAACCTGGACTACAGAAGAGCTGCAGCGGCGGCTGGGAGAGGCTCAGCGGGAACTTTTCACGTTGCGCCGTGAGTTGGCCATGGGACGTCTGGAGGATCACACCCGCATACGGGCGGTGAAGCGCGACGTGGCCCAGATCAAAACGGTCCTGCGTGAGCGCGAGCTGGTCGCCGGTGGGGCGAGGAGGCAGCACAGTGAGTGAGCGGCGCGTTTCCCGAGGCAAGCGGTTCGTTGGTAGCGTAGTCAGCGACAAGATGGAGAAGACGGTGGTCGTGCGGGTAGAGCGCCTGGTGCGCCATCCACTGTACGGCAAAGTGTTGCGCCGGGCGAAGAAATACAAGGCCCACGATGCCGAGAACGCCTGTCGTGTAGGAGATGTGGTACGGATTGTCGAATCCCGCCCGCTCAGCCGCGAGAAGCGGTGGGTGGTGGAGGAGATATTGAAGCGAGCCAAGGCTGGGGCAGTCGAGGGCGCTGGGGTGCTGACGGAGGTTGAGCAATGATCCAGCAGGAGACGAATCTGCACGTAGCCGACAATACCGGGGCGCGTAAGATTCTCGTCATCCGGGTCATGGGAGGGTCCAGGCGGCGGTATGGTGCAGTGGGTGACATTGTCGTGGCGACGGTGAAGCAGGCCAAGCCGAAGGCGCAGGTGAAAAAAGGGGAGATTGTGCGGGCCGTGATCGTGCGCACCGCCAAGGGCTACCGCCGTCCTGATGGCTCCAGCATCCGTTTCGACGACAATGCAGCGGTGCTTCTGGATGGCACGACCCAGAACCCGAAAGGTACACGCATCTTCGGGCCGGTGGCCCGCGAGTTGCGGGAGAAGGGCTTTATGAAGATCGTCTCCCTGGCTCCTGAGGTGCTGTAAGGCGATCATGGAGCGCATAACGCGGATGGGGCCGGATGTACTCATCCGCTCCGACCACATCCGAAGGAGTGTACAGGTGGGTAGCCGAATCAAGAAGGGTGATACTGTAGAAGTGATTGCGGGCGATGACCTGGGCCTGCGTGGGGCAGTCCAGCGGGTATTGCCCAAGAAAGGCCGGGCCGTTGTGACTGGTGTGAACACGGTCAAGAAGCATCAGCGTCCTGTTCGTGCTGGGCGCGCCCAGGTCCAACCAGGCATTATCGAGTTTGAGGCCCCGATTCACATTTCTGGCGTGATGCTGGTGTGCCCTCGGTGTAATCAGCGCACCCACGTCGGGTTTGCCCGCCGCGAGGATGGGCGCAAGGTGCGCCAGTGCAAGCAGTGTGGCGAGGCCATTGACTAGTTTCGAAGGGTAGGAAGGCAAACATGCAGCGGTTGCACAGTCTTTACTATGAAGAGGTCCGGCCCGCGCTAATGCAAAAGTTCGGATACCGGAACATCATGCAAGTGCCGCGCCTGCGGAAGATGGTGGTCAATGTGGGTGTGGGTGAGGCACTGGAGAACGCGAAGGCGCTGGACAATGTGGTGCGGGATATTGCGACCATCACCGGGCAGCATCCTGTGGTCACTCGGGCCCGCAAGTCCATCGCGAATTTCAAACTGCGAGAGGGCCGGACGATCGGCGTCAAGGTGACGCTGCGGGGCGAGCGCATGTGGGCATTCCTGGACCGCTTGTGCAACGTGGCGTTGCCGCGTCAGCGTGACTTTCGCGGGGTCCCCGATACGATGGACGGGCACGGGAATTTCACGCTGGGGTTGCGTGAGCAACTGGTGTTCACCGAAGTGGACTATGACACGATTGACAAGATTCGCGGTTTGGAGGTCTGCATCGTGACCACGGCGCGCACGGACGAGGAAGGACGGCAGTTGTTGGAGTCGTTAGGCATGCCGTTCCGTCGCCGGGGCTCGTAACCTGGACTGGAGGGCGAAAGAAGAGGAGCAAGTATGGCTAGAAAGTGTCTGCCAATTCGAGAAACGCGGCGTAAGTATAAGGTGCAGGTACGAAACCGTTGCAGGATATGCGGTCGCCCGCGGGGGTACATGCGGCGCTTTCAACTATGCCGCATCTGCTTCCGAGAACTGGCTTTGAAGGGAGAGATCCCCGGTGTGGCCAAGGCGAGTTGGTGAGTAAACGGGAACGAGAGGTCTTATCCGATGATGACGTCTGATCCGATTGCTGATATGTTAACGCGAATACGCAATGCCCAGATCATGGAGCATCCGGGCGTGCGCCTGCCTTCTTCCAAGATCAAGGCAGCGATTGCCAAGATCTTGAAGGACGAAGGATTCATTGAGGATTATCATGTGACGCAGGAGCGCCCGCAGCCTCAACTGGTGGTCAAGCTCAAGTACGTGGGCGAGAGAAGGGAGCGCCGCTCCGTGATCACAGGGTTGAGGCGTGTGAGCAAGCCAGGCCATCGCGTCTATGCGCGGGCTTCCGAGATCCCCTGGGTGCAGAGTGGCGCCGGTGTCGCCGTCCTTTCGACCCCCAAGGGAGTGTTGACCGGGCAGCAAGCCCGCCGCCTGGGCGTGGGTGGTGAAGTGCTGTGTTACATTTGGTAGATGTTGAGGGAGGCTGGCAGTGTCGCGGATTGGTCGTATGCCTATCCCTTTGCCCCAAGGGGTGAAGGTGGATATTCAGGGCAGCCAGGTGACGGTGACGGGACCCCAGGGCAGTCTTGCCCGTGGGTTTCATCCCGACATAGAAATCAGGCTGGAAGATGGCCAGTTGAAAGTGTATCGCCCGACGGAGCAAGCACACCATCGGGCGTTGCATGGCCTGACGCGTGCGCTGTTGAACAACATGGTGATCGGCGTGACGCAGGGTTTTCGGAAACAGTTGGAGGTCCAGGGTGTCGGGTATCGGGTGGACTTGCAGGGAGATGGAAGCCTGCTGTTCCAATTGGGCTTCTCCCACCCGGTGCGCATCGCTCCACCGGCGGGGATTCGGTTCGAAGTGGAACCCCGCACCAAAGTGATCACGGTGAGTGGGATTGACAAGGAACTGGTGGGGCGAGTGGCGGTCGAGATCCGGGCCTGGCGGCCGCCGGAGCCCTACAAGGGTAAGGGCATCCGGTACGTGGGTGAGCGCGTTCGCCACAAGGCTGGCAAGGCCGGCAAGGTTGGCTAACAGATGAACCTAGCGGTGGATTGAGGTTGAGATATGCCAGAGATTGATCGTCGAGTAGCCCGCCTGCGGCGACACAGGCGTGTAAGAAAGTCCGTGGTTGGAGTGCCAGAGCGGCCGCGACTGAACGTGTTTCGCAGCCTGCATCACATCTATGCTCAGGTGATTGACGATAGTCGTGGGCACACGTTGGTCTCCGCTTCGACCGTTGACCCAGAGGTAGAGGGTCAGTGCCAGGGCCTCAAGAGGACTGAACAGGCGCGTGTGGTGGGCAAGGTGTTGGCGAAGCGTGCGTTGAGCCGGGGCATCAAGCGGGTAGTCTTTGACCGTGGCGGGTATTTGTACCACGGCCGGGTGAAGGCTCTGGCGGACGCAGCCCGTGAGGGCGGGTTGGAGTTTTAGCGGCAGCAGGCTGCCGTGGCACAACGGAGGCAGAATGGCCAGAGAGAGGCTGCGGGATAAGGAAGTATTCGAAGAGCGAGAGGAACTGGACGAGCGCGTCGTAGACATCGCCAGGGTGGCGAAGGTCGTCAAGGGTGGACGTCGCTTTAGCTTTCGCGTGATGGCCGTGGTGGGCGATCACCATGGCCAGGTTGGCCTGGGAGTGGGTAAGGCACGGGGTGTGCCCGATGCGATTCGCAAGGCGACGGAACGGGCGCGGCGCGACATGCGTCCCGTCGTGGTGGTACAGACCACGATTCCCTACGAAGTGATCGGGCGATGTGGTGGGGCGAGAGTGTTTCTCAAGCCGGCCTCCCCAGGTACGGGGGTGATCGCCGGCGGTGGTGTCCGCGCTGTCCTGGAGGCGGTCGGCGTGCGGGACGTGTTGACCAAGTCGCAGGGTAGTTCCAGCGTCGTCAACGTGGTGCGGGCGACGATGGATGGACTGATGCAACTGCGGCGTGTGGAGGATTTGGCCCGTGAGCGCGGCGTGCCCGAAGTCAACGTGATGCCGTTCTGGAGGCGAGGGCGATGACGAAGAAGGGTGCGGCGAAGAAAGACCGGCTGTTGCGCATCACGCTGGTGAGAAGCCCGATTGGGTACTCTTTCATGCAGAAGCGGACGGTGCGGGCCTTGGGCTTGCGGCGTATGCATCAGGTGGTGGAGCAACAGGATACTCCGGTGATCCGGGGCATGGTCTTCAAGGTGAAGCACCTGGTGGCGGTAGAGGAAGTAGGGTAGGATTGAGACCGGGACCAGGACTGGGTTCGTTGGGACTGGTTCGCGTGGTGGGGGTGAAGGGTGAAGTTACACGAGTTGAAGCCCGCGGAAGGGGCAGTCAAGAAGCATAAGCGCGTGGGGCGCGGCATCGCTGCCGGGCAGGGCAAGACGGCCGGACGCGGTATGAAAGGCCAGAATGCTCGTACCGGCGGTGGTGTGCGGCCATACTTCGAGGGTGGACAGTTGCCGCTGGTGCGCAAGCTCCCCTTTGCACGGGGTGTGGGGTTTCGCGACCCCTGGCGTGTCCAATTCACGCCGGTCAATCTGGCGCGGCTGGCGGTCTTTCCGAAGGGGGCCGAGGTCACGCCCCAGACATTGGCCGAGGCCGGCCTCATCAGGCACGGCGATGAGTTGGTCGTGATTCTGGGCCACGGGGAACTGCAGCATCCGCTCACGGTGAAAGCGCATCGGTTCTCGGCTGACGCACGGGCCAAGATCGAGGCGGCCGGTGGGACAGTGGAGACGTTACACTGGCAACGGGGTGGTTATCGAACGCGCTAAGGTGCACGGATAGTGGATAGGGGTGTGAGGCGATGATACATGCTCTGCGGAATGCCATGGCTTTGCCCGATCTGCGGCGCAAGTTGTTCTACACGCTGCTGATTCTCGTGATTTACCGGCTGGCGTCACACGTGCCGGTGCCGGGAGTGGACCAGGCGGCGTTGCAACAACTGCTGGGAGGCACCGGGGGCGCCAGCCAGTTGTTCAACCTGCTGGACCTGTTGTCCGGTGGAGCAGTGGCGAACTTTTCGGTCATGGCCAACGGCGTGTATCCGTACATCACCGCCACGATCATCTTCCAGTTGCTGACCCCGATCTTTCCCAAGTTGGAGCGATTGGCTCAGGAAGGAGAAGCAGGGCGACGTAAGTTGAACCAGTGGCAGTACTATATCACCATTCCGCTGGGCTTGCTGCAGGCGTTCGGTCAGGCGCGGGTCTTTAGTTCCGGGGCGGGTAGTGCGCCCGTTTTGCCCCATTTCGGTTTCAGCCCGCCGGAGAATATCCTGCCCACGGTTTCGGTGTTGGTGGCGATGACGGCCGGTACGATGTTCGCCATCTGGCTGGGAGAGTTGATCACCGAGCAGGGCATCGGGAATGGGTTGTCGTTGATCATCTTCAGCGGCATCGTGGCCCGCGTGCCGGAGAGCCTGGTGCGCATCTGGACGCAGGCTCAGGCCAGAGAAGGTGGCGGCGTGGGGATGGGCGTGTTGATGGTAGGCATTTTCCTGGCGATCACGGCCATCACGATGTTCGTCATCGTCGTGGTCCAGGAAGGGGAGCGTCGGATTCCGGTGCAATACGGCAAGCGGGTGCGGGGTATGAAGATGTACTCCGGTGGAAGCACCCACATCCCGTTGCGGGTCAACACGGCCGGCATGATCCCGCTGATCTTTGCCCAGTCTTTTCTTACCTTCCCGGCGGTGATTGCCCAGTTCTTCGTCGGCAGTAAGAGTGCAGGACTGTCCCGTTTTTCGCAGGGGGTGATGAATTTCTTCAGCGGGCAGAACCCATGGTATGGCCTGCTGTACTTCCTGACAGTCGTCGGGTTCACCTATTTCTATACGGACATCATGGTGCAGCAGCAGAATCTGCCAGGGGCACTGCAACGACAGGGGGGCTTTATTCCGGGGATTCGACCGGGCAAGAAGACAGCCGAATACATCAACTCTGTGTATCGGCGTATCACGCTGGTAGGGGCGCTGTTTCTGGGTGGCGTGGCGGTGCTGCCCTACATTGTGGACCTGTTCCTGCAGACGCAGGTCCTGTTGGTGACTTCTTCCGGTCTGTTGATCGTGGTCGGTGTGGTGATTGACACGATGCGCCAGTTGGAGGCCCAGCTCCTGATGCGTCACTACGAGGGATTCATCAAGTAGGAGCGTGGCGTGGGTGACTTTGTCGTGCTGTTGGGGCCGCCAGGCGCAGGCAAAGGGACCCAAGCCAGCCTGCTGGCGCAGGGGCTTGGCATCCCGCACGTGTCGAGCGGCGACCTGTTTCGCGACCACATCAGCCGCAAGACGGAACTGGGGCGGCTGGCCAAAGGATACATGGACCGCGGGGGCCTGGTGCCCGACGACGTGACGGTGGGCATGGTGAGCGAGCGGCTTGGCCAGCCCGATTGCCAGGCCGGGGCAATCCTCGATGGCTTCCCGCGCACGCTAAACCAGGCCGCGGTGCTCGACGAGGCCCTGGGCAGGCGAGGGCAGCGCGTGAGCGTTGCGCCGCTCATCCAGGTGCGGGATGAGGAAGTCACGCGGCGGCTCACCGCCCGCCGGACTTGCCGGAACTGTAAGGCGGTGTGTAACCTGGCCTTCGATCCACCCCGCGTCGAAGGGATATGCGATGCGTGTGGTGGCGAGTTGTACCGGCGGGATGACGACAATCTGGAGACGGTGCGCAATCGGTTGTACACCTATTACAAGGAGACTGCGCCGCTCATCGGGTACTACTTTGCCAAGGGGTTGCTGACGGAGGTCAACGGCGAGCGGGCGATTGAGGTCGTGCAGGCCGACTTACGGGCGGTGGTGGAAGCGGCCAGGAAGTAGGCGTTGATCACTCTGAAGTCGGCAGCCGAAATTAACAAGATGCACCGCGCTGGCCAGGTCGTGGCTGAGGTGCTGGAGAGGATGCGGGAGCGGGTCGCGCCGGGGGTGACGACCGCGGAATTGGATCGGCTGGCGGAGGAGGTGATCCGCAAGCACGACGCCGTTCCGTCGTTCCTGGGGTACCCCCCTGGCAGTGCTCACCCTTTCCCGGCCAGCATCTGCTCCTCCATCAATGAGGAGTTGGTGCACGGCATTCCAGGGCCGCGTGCCTTGCAGGAAGGGGACATTATCAGTATAGACGTGGGGTGCATCCTGGATGGGTACCACGGTGACGCGGCGGTCACACTGCCGGTGGGGAAGATCAGCCGGGAGGCGCAGAGGCTGCTGGAGATTACGGAGCAGGTGCTCTACGTGGGGATTGCCGCCGCCACGGAAGGTCGCCGTGCGGGTGACGTTTCGGCGGCCATCCAGTCCTACGTAGAGAGCCACGGCTACAACGTGGTGCGGGAGTATACCGGCCATGGGATTGGGCGGGACATGCACGAGGATCCACAGGTGCCCAACCATGGGCAGCCGGGCACGGGAGTGCGGCTGCGTAAGGGAATGACTGTGGCGTTGGAACCGATGGTGTTGGCTGGAGATAGTTGTGTGCGTACGCTGGGTAATCACTGGACCGTGGTTTCGTGCGACGGAGCATTGACGGCGCATTTTGAACACACGATTGCCGTCACCGACGGTGAGGCGAAAATTCTGACGCGCTTGTAAATCAGTACGCGGGTTATTGGCAAGGAGGTATGAACCGGTGAGGGTATCACCATCAGTAAAGCGGCGCTGCCCAAAGTGCAAGATCATTCGGCGGCGAGGTGTGGTGCGAGTGATTTGTGAAAATCCAAAGCATAAGCAACGTCAGGGGTAGTTCAAACTGGAGGGAATATGGCGCGTATTGCAGGTGTGGACTTGCCGCGGAACAAGCGGGTGGAAATCGGTCTGACGTACATTTACGGCATTGGGCGTAACCTGAGCGTTGAGATTCTGCACAAGGCGGGAGTCAGCTCCGACACGCGAGTCAAGGATCTGACCGAGGCGCAGGTCACTGCGCTGCGCGAGGTCATTGATCGTGAGTACGCGGTTGAGGGTGACCTGCGGCGCGAGTTGCAGATGAACGTCAGGCGTCTGTTGGATATTGGTTGTTATCGAGGTCTGCGTCACCGCCGCAATCTGCCGGTGCGCGGCCAGCGCACGCGGACGAATGCCCGTACCAAGCGCGGCGCCAAGAAGACGGTGCCAGGTCGCGGACGGCGACGTGGGATGAAAAAGAAGTAGCGGACAACCAACGTCCGTGCGTGTAACAGATATCCGATCGCAGGTCTGATGAGGAGGGGGTATGGCGCGAGATAGTCAAACCGAACGGCGTCGAACGGGACGCCGGGTCAAGAGGAATGTGCCGCGTGGGCAGGCTCACATCCATGCTACGTTCAACAATACGATTGTCACGATCACCGATCAGCAAGGGGCCGTCCTTAACTGGGCCAGTGGTGGGACGGTGGGATTCAAGGGGTCACGTAAGAGCACCCCTTTCGCGGCCCGCCAGGCGGCTCAGAAGGCGTCTCGAGGGGCTATGGACAACGGGATGGTTGAGGTAGATGTCTTCGTGAAGGGGCCTGGTCCCGGACGGGAAGCGGCGCTCCGCTACCTCCAGGCAGCGGGCTTGAGGGTGCGCTCGATCACTGACGTGACGCCGATTCCGCATAACGGTTGTCGTCCGCCCAAGAAGCGCCGGGTATAGGCGCATAACGCGGACGGATGTTTGTTGTCCGCTGGGTACGTCCGGCAACGTCCGGGCGAGTGTTCTAACGGATTAGGACTAGGATCAGGATCAGGATCAGGAGTGGAGTATGGCCAAGTACACAGGGCCGGTTTGTAAGCAGTGCCGTCGTGAAGGGGAGAAACTGTTTTTGAAGGGTGATCGTTGCTTCTCGCCCAAGTGTCCGTTTGAGCGAGACCGGGGTTACCCGCCTGGTGAGCATGGTCGGTTGGCCCAGTTCCGCCGGCGTCGCCCATCTGACTACTTGCTTCAGTTGCGTGAGAAGCAGAAGGCGCGACGCATCTACGGAGTGCTGGAGCGTCAGTTCCGGCGCTACTTTAGGGAGGCGGCGCGCCGGCCGGGAATGACCGGTCAGAATCTGCTCATTGTGTTGGAAAGTCGGCTCGACAACGTCGTCTACCGGTTGGGTTTTGCTGACTCACGGGCCCATGCCCGCCAGTTGGTGCAACATGGCCACTTTTTTGTCAACGGTCGTCGCACGAACATCCCATCGTACATCGTCCGTCCTCAGGATGTGATCGTGCTGCGAGAGGAAAGTCGCAAGCGCCCGTACTTTAGTGAACGCGCCAAGCGACTGGAAGAAGGGACAGTGGTGAACTGGTTGAGCCTGGATCCCAAGACGATGGCCGCTCGAGTGCTCAAGTCGCCTGCGCGAGAGGAGATTGACACAAAGTTGAACGAGCAGTTGGTCGTGGAGTACTATTCGCGCTAGGGAATATCGGTCGTCTCGCTTCTGGACCTGGGCGGGCACCGGTGGCCTGGTGTGAGTGACGCTGTGCCCTTGGTACAGGCCGGAGGCTAGTGGAACACAGGAGGCGATGGTTGTCAGTTCAAGTATTGCCAAAAATTGAGACGGATGCGATTTCCCAGACCTATGGCCGGTTCGTGATCGGCCCACTGGAGAGTGGCTTCGGAGTCACGTTGGGCAATGCGCTTCGGCGGGTGTTGCTCTCCTCGCTATCTGGCGTGGCGGTGACCTCGGTCCGGATTTTCGATATTCCGCACGAGTTCACCACCATCCCAGGTGTGCGAGAGGATGTGATGCAGTTCACCCTGCAGGTCAAGCAACTGCGCTTGAGAATGGACAGTGAGGAACCGATGCGCATGTCCCTTCAAGTGCGCGGTGAGGGTACAGCCACGGCGGGCGACATTCAAGCCCCGCCGGAGATTGAGATTCTGAACCCGGACCTGTATCTCTTTACTGTGGACAGCAGCGACGTGCGTCTTGACGTCGAGTTCACGGTAGAACAGGGGCGGGGCTACTTTCCCGCCGATGGACGTGGCCGGATGCCGATCGGTGAGTTGCCTGTGGACGCCATATTCAGCCCGGTGCGCCGCATTGCGTTCGACGTGGATCGGGCACGGGTGGGCCAGATGACCAACTATGACCGCCTGACGCTGGAGGTCTGGACCGATGGGCGGGTTGCGCCACTCGATGCGCTGAAGGAATCCGCACGCACCCTGGTCATCCATCTGCGGCTGATCGCAGGCCTGACGCTCGAGGAGGAGGCCGAGCCGTCCTCCGAGACGGTAGGCCCTCCGAGCGAGGCGTATGAGATCCCGATCGAACAGCTTGACCTGAGTGTGCGCGTGTTCAACTCCCTCAGGCGTACCGGCATCACCAGCGTCGGTGAGGTGCTGGAGATGCTGGCGCTGGGAGATGAAACCTTGTTGACCATACGTAACTTTGGACAGAAATCGCTGAACGAGTTGCGAGAGCAACTCCGAACGCATGGGTTTATGAAGGATGCGGGCGAGGCGGATACCAAACATCCGGCGGATGACGAGCATCCGGCGGATGACGAGCATCCAGATGGAGGTGTGTAAATGCGACATCATGTCGCGGGAAAGAAATTGAACCGCTCCAGTAGTGACCGCGGGGCATTACGCCGTAACCTGGTGACGGCGCTGTTCTATCACGGGCGGATTGAGACGACTGAGGCGAAGGCCAGGGCCATGCGTGGGCAGGCAGAGAAACTGATTACGCTGGCCAAGCACGGCCTGGCCACAGAGCGGGAAAATGCGGCCCGCGGTGTCCATGCGCGCCGGCTGGCAGCCAGTCGCCTGAACCGGTGGGTGACGGAGCCGGATGGTACGCGGGTGGACGTCGTGGAGAAACTGTTCAAGGACATCGCGCCGCGCTATGCGGACCGGGCGGGTGGCTATACCCGCATGTACAAGTTGGGGCCACGTAAGGGTGACGCTGCACCGATGGTCCTGCTGGAATTGGTTGGCGAAAAGTAGTACAGGAGGTACACGGGCGCGACGATGCGGACAACGCGGATGGGGCCGGATGTACTCATCCGCTCCGGCGACATCCGGCGGGTGCGGGCGGTCATTGCCTACGATGGAACCGACTATAGTGGGTTCCAACGTCAAGTCAATGCTCCGACTGTCCAGGGGGCACTGGAGGCGGCACTGGCCCAGGTGACGCAACAGGCCTTCGCGGATAACAAACGTCCGACAGTGCTGGCCGCCGGCCGTACCGACGCCGGCGTGCACGCGGCAGGGCAGGTGATCGCTTTCGATACAGCCTGGCGTCACGGATTGAGTGACCTGTGGCGGGCCTTGAATGCAGTTCTGCCGGATGACATCGCCGTCCTGAAGATGGAGGAGGCCGCTGCCGACTTTCATCCGCGTTACGATGCTCGTAGCCGGCACTATCGCTACACCGTGTACAATGCGCCGGTGCGCTCGCCTCTGGCCCGACGGTACAGCCTGCACGTGCCTGCGCCGCTGGACGTGGCGGCGATGCAACGGGCAGCGCAGGCCCTGCTGGGGGAACACGACTTTGCTGCCTTTGGACGATCGTGGCGTGGCCGGTGTACCGTGCGCCGGGTGCTGACAGCGGAGTGGAGCAGGGAGTATACCTGCCTGACCTTTGACATCGAGGCCAACGCCTTTCTCTACCGTATGGTGCGCAGCATCGTCGGCACGTTGCTCCAGGTAGGGCGAGGCGACGTGAGCCTGGAGCAGTTCGAGGCGGTGTTGGCTTCGCGCGATCGGAGCCAGGCCGGGCCACCGGTTGCGCCGTGTGGGCTGTGCCTGATGGAAGTTAAGTATTGACGCCCGTTCGTCAGGAATGGGATATTTCGGATGGGAGTGTCGAAATCGTGGAAAAGACTTACGTAACGAAACAAACCGATGTCCAACGGGAGTGGTACCTGGTGGATGCCACGGGGCAGACCTTGGGCCGCCTGGCCACTCGAGTGGCACATATCCTGCGGGGTAAGCACAAGCCCACCTATTCGCCATCGGCGGATGCGGGAGACTTTGTGGTCGTCGTCAATGCCGACAAGATCCACGTGACCGGACGCAAGATGGAACAGAAACTGTACTATCGTTTCACCGGCTATCCGGGTGGGCTCAGGAGTACTCCCCTGCGCGATCTGCTCCACAAGCATCCTGAACGAGTGATCGAGCACGCAGTGCGGGGCATGCTGCCGAAGAACCGGCTGGGGCGACGCATGTTCAAAAAACTGAAGGTTTACGCTGGCTCGGACCATCCCCACACGGCACAGCAACCTAAGCCGTTGGAATTGAAATGACAGGAGAGGGAGTAGCAATGGAATATTACGAGGCAGTTGGACGACGCAAGACGGCTACGGCGCGGGTGCGGGTATACCCTGGGGGTGATGGTACCATCACCGTGAACGATCGGCCGATCGAGCAGCACTTTTCCTACGGCCTGATGTTCGTCTCTCACCTCAAGGAGCCGCTGCAGGCGACGGCCACGGATGGGCGTTTCAACATCACCGTCAGGGTGCGGGGTGGCGGACCGACTGGACAGGCCGGTGCGATCCGGCTGGGCATCGCACGGGCACTGGTGAAGGTGGATCCAGACCTGCGGCCCACCTTGCGCAAGGCCGGTTTCCTCACCCGCGATGCCCGGACCGCGGAACGGAAAAAGCCCGGCCTGCGGGGAGCCCGCAAGGCGCCCCAGTACACCAAGCGGTAGGCCCAAGATCAACCAAATCCCGGGGGGCAGGGCAGCATTGTCCTGCCCCTTTTGCGTTTGTGTCTCGCAGGAGGCGATATGGGCATCATCACGATCGTGGGGCTGGGGCCGGGTGACCCACGCCACCTGACGCGGGAGGCGTGGGCGACGTTGGAGGCCGCCAACGAGGTCTGG
>DATKWP010000059.1:0-4352 GCA_035529535.1 Anaerolineae bacterium
CGCAGCGTCGAGGCTGGAGGGGAGGGGGGCCGCTGGGGCCGGACGATCGTCTCCTGGCCGGCCAGCACGGCCACGGTCGTCTTCTGTGCCGTGACCTCCACTTGCCCTGCGACCACGGTCACGTGGGTGGCACCGCTGGCCTCTACCGCTACGGCGAACTCGGTCCCGCGCACCGCCGTGATGGCGCTGGGAGTCTCGATCTCGAAGCAAGATGCCGGGTCTGGGACCCGTTGCACGCGGCTGTACGTCTGGCCCAGCGTTTGGCGAAGGACAATGTGGGTGAGTACACCCGTAGAGGTGAGTACACCTGTGCGGGTGAGTACACCCGGCGTCCGGCCGCCGCCGGGGGAGGAGCTCATCTGGACGATGGCGACCTCGGCCTGGGCCAGCAGGTCGGTCGCGCTCCCGTCGAAGAACACCAGCGTGGCGGCGGAAAGCGGGCCGGTGCGAATGCGGTCTCCCGCCTGTATCCGCTCGCCGGCGGCCGCCGAAGCCCAGGCGTCGCTACCGGCAGGGCTGACTTGCACGGTGCCGCGTATCGCATCCAGCGTGGCGGCCTGGGCGACGGTGCCCCCGGGCGGGGATTGGAAACCCGTGCGTCCGATGGCGAACAGGGCAAGTGCCAGCACAGCCGCCAGGGCCACCGGAAGGGCGAGCCCACGTTTCCACGCGGCCAGGCCGGCACTTTTTCCCGAGGGGCTGCTGGGCGTGATGGCACCTCGCCTGGTGAACAGAAAGCACAGCGCGGAGGGCGTGGCCCGGTGACGCTTCTTCTCCGCCAGCGCCTCCAGCATCCTCCGTTTTCCGGCCGCAAAGGTGGTTGGGCTGGCAGTTGGGCGGGGCAGGGCGGATATGGCGAGCGCGACCTCCAGGAGGGGACGCAAGTCACCCGCCACCTGCGGGTAGCGGACCAGGCATTCCTCCATGGTGGCCTGATGTTCCCTGAGCAGGGCCAGGCATTCGTCCAGTGCGTGGTACAAGGCTCGTTTCATCTTAGACGCTTTACTATGCGGCTGCCAGCCGATATTTGTGTCCTATATAACGGGAACGGGCGGGCGGAGATACGGCAGACGTGAAACGTGAGGCGTGAAACGCAAAATTCGGATTGCCGGCCATCTTTTCTATGCCTCCAGTGCGCGCTGCAGGACGGCCAGGGCCCGGTGTTGTAGCGCTTTGATGGCCCCCACGGATTTGCCCAATATGCGGGCCACTGCCGCGTTGTCCAGGTCCTCGACGAATTTGAGGGAGATGACCTGGCGTTGATCCTCGGTGAGGAAGGCCATGGCAGAGGCCAGCCGGCGTCGCATCAACGTGTGGTCGGCGGCCTCCTCTGGATCGGTGGTGTCGGCTGCCAGGTGCTCCTCCAGGGCGAGCGAGACAGACTGCCCGGCGTGCCGGTGGTGGTCTGCGACCAGGTTGCGGGCGATGGTATACAGCCAGGCCAGCAGGGGCAGGCCCCGGTACGTGAACCGGTCAATCTTCTCTATCAGGCGCACGAATACCTCGCCGGTCAGGTCTTCGGCCGTGCCGGCGTCGTCCACCCGGTAGGAAACGTAGCGGTAGATGAGTGGCTGATACAGGTCGTAGATTTCGGCGAAGGCGGCGGGGTCGCCCTCCTTCGCCCGCTGGAGCAATTGAGCCTCGTCACTGGACATGCTTTTCGCCTTTGCTGGCAGTCGTACTATAACACAATCGCGGAGGAGGGACAATGGTACCAAAATCCCACCGCGAGGCGTAACCCACGGTGAAACGGCGCGTTATACCAGGTAGATTCTACCCACCCTCCCGCAGGTTCGAAGGCGACTTTCGCAGATATGCGTTCCGACGTTGGTCAAACGGGTTAATCAGGCCAATTCTAACCTGCGGGAGGGAAGGACAGGGTGCACTGGTGGCCCTGCCGCCCACCATAATCAGAGGAGGTACGAGCGATGCGGTTTCACTGGAAGACTATGTTCATGATCAGCCTGGTGCTGGCGTTGGCGCTGCCCGCCGTCGCGCCCGCCGCGGCCCAGGAGGAGCCCCCGGCAGGGGAGATTCTTCCCTGCGAGGGGGAGGGCGTCTCCGGCACCGTGGTGGCCGTGGATGAAGAGGCTGGGCTGGTGACGGTGTACACCGGCGACGGTCTATTTCCGGTGTGCACGGTGACACTCGATAGCGACTACGATCATCCGATCGTGGCTCTGCTTGGGACGTTCTTCGGCGACGTGAGTGCCGAGGATCTGGCTGCAGCGCTGAAGGATACGGAAGAGGCGCGGCAGGGGTGCGCCGTGCAGGACCCGCTTAGCGAGGCGTGGGCGTGGGCGGTTTGCGGCCCTGAGGGCGCTGTGCCGGTGACGGTGTTCGCCGAAAACGAGGATGGCACATTCATGGCACTGACGGAGGATGGCGAGCAAGTCACGGTCTCCGTCGAGGACCCCGCTACCGCTGGGCTGAGCGATGCGCTGGACGAACTGGCGGCCGAACAGGAACTGGCCGTCGAATGGGAACTGGGCGGGGATGGCAGTGTCGTCCAGCCTGGCAACGAGATCGCGGCCTATCACGAAGAGGGATTGGGTTTTGGCGAACTGGTCAAGCTGTACGCGATCGCAGCCAAGTCGCAGGAGGTATGCGAAGGCGATGAGGACGAGGTCGCCGTCGAGCCGTGCGAGGTGACGGTGGAGGAACTGGTGGCCGCCCTGCAGTCTGGAATGGGGATGGGCGAGTTGTTCAAGAAGTACGGCCGCCCCGCGCTCCTCGGCGTGGGACACGTGAGAAAGGTCAGCGGTCCGCCAGACCACGCCGGCCCGAAGGGCCGGCCCGGGGATGCGGATGACGACGCAGACGACGACGTGGATGATGACGTGGATGAAGGTGAGGGCACCGGTCCGTTGAACCAGGCCGGTCCATCACAGCGCACCGGCCGGCCAGAAAATGCGGGTCCGCCGGACCACGCGGGTCCGAAGGATCGAACGGATAGGCCCGGACGACACCTGGGACACGACAAGTAACGTATGGCATAGAGTGTACATAGGCGCCGCCCCGTGGCCTTGGTCGGTCACGGGGCGGCTTTGTGCTGGACAGCCTGGTATGGCTTGATCCCTCCGCCGAAGTTGGCTTCAGCCTGCGGCCAGGCGCAGTAGCACTGCCGGCACCCACAGCCTGCCCAGGCCCAGAAACGCCAGGGCGGTCGAGGCGACGAAGAGTAGCACACTGGCCGCGATGAGCAGGTAGTCAGCGCGGCGATAGGTGAGCCGATGGACCCAGGTACGCGGCCCGACCCCGAAAGCGCGCAGGTCCATCGCGTCAACGATGTCCTCCGCGCCGACGATGGCGTTGATCGTCACCGGCACCAGCAGCGGGGCCAGCCGGCGAATCTGGGCGACGAGGCCGCCCGACAGTTTCTCCACTTCGTAACCTCTGGCACGCTGGGAATCCAGCGTGACGGTGAAATCGCGCCCCAGCGTGGGCACGAAGCGAAAGGCCAGGTCCATGGCGTAGGCAAACTTGTCGGGCAAGCCCAGTCCCCGGAACGTAACGCCGTAGAGACTGGGATTCACCGTGTAGGGGATGGTGATCGCCATGATCGTGATGGCGTACATGCGGGCAAGTTGGCTGAGCGCGAAGATGGTCTTTTCGGCAGTGATGTCCAGCGAGATGTGCCATCTGACGATAGGGAGGGACAGCGGTCCCAGGCGATGGATGAGATGCTCCTCGTGATAGGCGTAATCCACGCCGCCTCTCCCGGTGAGAAACGTCAAGATGGTCATGAAGACGATGATGATGCTGATCAGAATCCACACCCGGCGTGTTTCGCGCCAGGTGAGCCTGGCCAAGGCGTACTGGAGCACAGCGACGCCCAGGAATAGGAGCATGACGCGCAGGTCCCAGAATTGGATGATGGAGAAGAGCATGGCCAGCATGAAGATGATACGTGCGCGGGGGTCCAGGCGCTGGATGATGGTATCCCGTTCGCGGTAACGCCAGGCGATCAGCATTTCATCGTCCTCTCGCTAACGGCCGGTGCGGGCCTGAATGGCCCGGTAGGCAGCCAACAGGATGGGGGTGAGGATCATCGCGTTGAGGATGTTGGGGCCGGCGGCCGGCGCAAACTCGCCGATGATGGCCGTGGCAAAGGGGTAACCGTTGACCCAGATGTCGGCGATGGCGGCAAAGCCGATACCGATGATGATGCCCAACGTTCCCCATAGGTTGACGGCCGCCAGGTCCACGTTGATCCGTTCCAGCACAAAGCGGCCGGCAATCACCACGACACCGCCGATGATAAAGGCCCAGGCCCAGAAGGAGAAGTCTTCGATCTCCCCTGTCCACGGCCCGATCACCTGCGGGTTGAGGAAGACGAGGGCTGCGGTGAC
>DATKWP010000060.1:0-21964 GCA_035529535.1 Anaerolineae bacterium
GCGGAGTACGACGTAAGCGTGACAGAGGGAGCCAATTTGCCCTTGCAGATCGGCAACGTACGCCAGGAGGGTCCTGCTACCACCACCGCAGCCACCGTGGCTGCGCCAGGGGGTGGACAGGGCACTGGCACGTCGAGCGGCTCGACCTCTGGTCGCGTCTTCGCGACCGTCGCCAAGGTAAGCGGCGTGCTGGTGCTGATCCTGGTCGCAGGGATGGCCGTGCTGTATTTCGTCACCCGTCGCAGAAGATAGAACCCGCATGGCGTAAAATTCTCTAACATCATCAGAGGTTTGACAGGCATGTGCATTGTGCTATAATTTGCGCGCTAAGGAGGGCTCTGATGATTCGAAAACGTGCGTGGATCGGCATCTTCGTGGCGTTCGTGTTGGTGGGAGCGGTGCCGGTCTCTTCTCTGGCCGCGCCTGACCTCTCGCGACTGCCACAGGAAGGCCAGAACCTGCTGAAGAACCCAGGGTTCGAGGGCATCACCTGTAGCCCAGGTTCGGCCGCTGGCTGGTGTAACGACAACTGGACTCGGGACACCTTCAACGGCCAGACCTACCAGGAGGTTTACACTCCTCAAGGGTGGGTCACCTACTGGAGTGAAGGGACAAATCCCTCGGACGGGCGGAAATTCGGCCGGCCGGAATGCAAAGTCGTCCCCAACGTGGATCCTTTCGTGGGGCCGCCTGCCCGCATCCACAGCGGCAACTATGCGATCATGCAGTTTGGCTTCTACCGCGCCATTGACTCCGGCGTCTACCAGTTCGTCCCGGGCCTGAGCCCCGGTGCCACTATCCAGTTCTCCGCCTACGCGCACGCCTATGCCTGTGACACAGACGGAACCAATGCCCTTTCCTGCGGCGACGCGTACCAGATGCTCTTCCGCGTAGGCATTGACCCCAACGGAGGTACCGATCCCTGGAGCCCGAACATCGTATGGGCCAGCGGCTATTCCAACGATACGTTCCGCTCGATCGGCCCGGCCGAGGCCCAGGTGGGCGGCGCCGGCGCCGTCACCGTCTTCCTGCGCGCGACCGCCAAATGGACCTACAAGCACAACGACGTCTATTGGGATGGCGCCTCCCTCGTATATACTACGCCGCCGGCGCCGCCGACGAATACCCCACCGCCTGTACCCCCCACGCCCGCTGTGCCGCCCACACCGCGTAACACTCCCACTCCACGCCCAGACGGTGCCATCGTCCACGTCGTCGAATCCGGTGACACGCTCTTCGGCATCGCGCTGGCGTACGGCGTAGACGTGAACCAGATTCGCCAACTCAACGCGGGCGCCCTCGGTCCCGGGGACCTGATCTTGGTGGGCCAGGAGCTGGTGATCTCTCTGCCGAGCCAGACCCCCACCCCCACGCTGCCGCCACCACCCCCGACGACGGAGACCAGTTCCGTACCCACGCCGCTCCCGGGCGCTTCGATCTGCGTACTGGCCTATCACGACCGGAACAACGACATGATCCGGGCCAGCGATACAGAAGAACTCTTGCCCAACGCCGAGTTTACGCTCGCCGACGGTTCTGGCGCAGTGAACCGCTATACGTCCGACGGCATCAGCGAACCCTACTGCTTCACCGGGCTGGCTCCAGGAGCCTACCGGGTGATCGAGAGCGCCCCTCCGGGTTACAAGCCCAGTGGCCCGGCTGAGTGGCCCGTGGCAGTAGCCGAGGGAACGAAGATCGAGATCCAGTTTGGCAACGCGCGGAGCGAAAGCCCCGCTGCCCCTGGCGAGGCCACCGAACCGGCACCAGAGAGCGAGGAGGGCGAGGAACCAGGCGGCGGTTCTACCACCGGCAGCATCTTCGCCACCGTCGCCAAGGTGAGCGGCATCCTGGTGCTGATCCTGGCGGCAGGAGTAGCCACGCTTTTCTTCCTCAACCGGCGCAGGATGTAGGCCCAAGAATGATCAGTATGCATTCGGGGACCTGAGCAGGCTGAAGGCGGTGCGGACCAGGATCTTGACGTCCAGGAGCAGCGACCAGTTCTCGATGTACCACAGGTCGTACTTGGTCCTCTCGACAATCGAGGTGTCGCCGCGCAGGCCGTTGACCTGCGCCCAGCCGGTGATGCCGGCCTTCTCCCAGTGGCGGTCCATGTAGCGCGGGATCGAACGGCGGAACTGGTTGACGTAGACGGTGCGCTCGGGACGAGGTCCCACCAGGCTCATTTCCCCGATCAGTACGTTGATCAATTGAGGCAATTCGTCTACGTTGATGCGGCGGATGATGCGCCCCAGCCGGGTAACACGTGGGTCCCTCTCTACCGTCCAACCAGGACCGTGAGCCTCCGCATCCTGCCGCATGGAGCGGAACTTGAGCATCAGGAAGGACCGAGCGTCGAGCCCCATGCGCTCCTGGGCATAGAACACCGGGCCTCGCGAATCCAGTTTGATCAGCACCGCCATGAACACCATCAGCGGCGAGATCACGACCAGCGCACAAGCCGCCCCCACCACGTCCATCAACCGCTTGGCCGTGCGTCTCCAGCCGCGCAGGGCAATATCGCGCACGGTCAGCAGTGGCAGCCCCCCCAGGTCGCCGATGGTGACCTGGCTGGCCATGATCTGGAACACGTCTGGGTAGACCCTGATGGTCACCTTGCCCCGCTCACACTCTGAAATCAGCATCAGGATTTCCTGATGCGTCGCCTCCGGCAAGGCGATGATGACCTCGTCAACCTGGTGCTCATGAATGAGCGGAGCCAACTCGCCGGCCTGCCCAAGCACGGGGGCGGGCAACGGTCCCCCGTTCAAGCCATCGGTGGTGACGAAGCCGATGACCTCGTACCCCAGGCCGGGATTCGACAGGATTTTCTGGACAATCATGCGCCCCACGTCCCCCGTGCCGACGACGAGCACCCGGTCGCGCCCCCACCCCTGCCGGCGCGACCTGACACGGACCTGCGCGTGTGCCACCCGGCCGATGGTGACGAACAGGATGGTAAGCCCCCAACCATACAAGACCATCCCCCGCGAGTAGTCCAATTCCAGCGTGCTATTCTTGAACAGCAGCGAAGCCAGCGCTACCCCCATCAGTACACCCACGGTAGTGAATGCGAAGATGGAGTAGAACTCGTCAATGCGCGACGGCCCACGGGTCAGACGGTAAAGACGAGAGATGGCGAATACGGTCACGACAGAAGCGACCTGGGCTAGGACAATGCCCCTATAGTAGGAAAAACTCCCTATGTTCTGGGCCGCGTCCGGCCAGGGAATCCAGCGGCGTATCCAATAGGCCAGCAAGAAGGCCAGGCTGACCATCACCATGTCGGTGAAGGCCAACGTGAGCACGAAGACGACCTGAGTCTGCGTCTTCGACTTCACGGCTTTGCCTCCGTTCGCTGTTTCACAGCCAGTGACTGCCGCAATTGTTCGAGTTTCTGCCGCAATGAAATGGCACCGACAACAAGCACGTGTAACCACCAGGAGGTCCGTGCAGCATAATGCTTCTGGTAAAAGATACCCATCGCGCGGTAGAACTCGACCTGCGCCCGCCGGCTCTGGCGGGTGGACGCTCGCTTGACGTGGAGCACCGTCACAGCCGGATTGTAGTAGACCTTCCAACCCGCTGCCTTAATGCGGTACGCCCAATCCAGATCCTCGCCATACATGAAGAACTGCCCATCCATCAGCCCGACCTGGGCAATAGCCTCCGCCCGCACCAACATAAACGCTCCCATGACACAGTCCACCTCGGCAACCTGGTCCGGGTCAAGGTAAGTGAGGTTATAGCGACCAAACCGCTGGCTGCGAGGGAAGAGACGCGACAGTTTGATCAGGCGGTAGAAGGAGACCTCCGGCGTAGGAAATGAACGCCGGCATGCCAGGTCAAGCGCACCATCGGGTAGTACCACTCTCGGGCCTGCCATACCCGCATCGGCGTGCTCGGACATAAAGTCCAGCATGCACGCAAATGCATCCGGCGGCAATTCGGTATCCGAGTTCAAGAGTAGTGCAAACTTGGGAGTGCGGGAGTTTGCATGCGGGCCTTCGGTAAAGCCAAAGGCTTCCAGTCCCTGGTTGTTAGCACGGGGATAGCCAACATTGTCTGTATTGGCGATCAGCCGCGCCTGGGGGAACTCGGCGGTGACCATCTCGGCGCTGCCATCGAGCGAAGCATTGTCCACCACGCAGACGTCAGACGTGAAACTCCCCTGACTGGCGTATACCGAGCGCAGGCAGGTTCGCAGCAGGTCGCGGGTGTTGTAACTGACGATCACAATCCCAAAGTCAAGCATAGTCCTGGTGAGCGCATTGTAGCACAAAGGCCCAGGCCGGTCAAACATAGTTACTGACGGAGCAGGTGCCGCTCGATCCACGCTTCCACCGCTGCCAGCACCAGTTCCCTGCCGATGTCGCTATGCACCTCTACCCTCCTCAGGCTCTGATGTCTAGTTCGTACACCCGATACCGCTTGTCCAACCTGGCTCCCATGCGCGTCGCCAGTTTGTTCGTCATCGGGTTGTCCTCGCCCGTAAGCGACATGTCCACCCATTGGTACCCCTTGCGCAACACGGCACGGGCCATCTCCAGGTAGATCAGTGCGTCCAATCCTCGCCCCCAGTACTCGGGCAACATCGCCATGATCTTGAAACTGACGCCTGGAATGCGCCGGCGGTGCCACCACAACTGGAGGTAGTTCCAGGGATAGCGCAGGCCATTGCAGTGCAGCAGCGCCTGGTTGACGTCCGGCAGGCCCAGGCCAAAGCCTACCTCCCGCCCATCCGCCAGCGCAAAGAGCGCAAAGTCGGGATCAACCAGTGGCCGCAGTTTCTCAGCCTGCTGGTGCCACTCGCGTTCTTCCATGGGCGTGAACTCTGGCAGGACAGCCAGCGACCGGTTGTAGATCTGGCGTGCGATCTCCATGTCACCGTCCCAGTCGTCGAGGTTGCCACGGCGCACGGTGTAGCCATACCGCTGGCGGGTGTATTCGGCGACCCGCACCAATCTGGCCGGCAATACCTCGTCCCCATCACCGGGGGGCAGGTCATCCCGATCCAAGCGATAGGCCAGCGAATCCATCCATTTCCGAAAACCGTACCGCTCGACCAAGTCCACGTAATACGGCGGCGTCCAGCCCATCAGGATCGCCGGTGGGGTCTCCCGGCCTTCGATCAGCAACCCCGGCTCATCGTTGGCGCTGAAACTCTGCGGGCCTCGCAGCGTAGCGAGCCCCCGTGCGCGCGCCCACGCGACTGCGCGGTCGAACAGGACCTGGGCGACGGCGTCATCATCCACGCACTCGAAGAAACCGAAAATGGCGACCTGCTCTCCGGACAGTTGATTCGCATGGCGATCCACCGCCACGGCAATCGTCCCTGCGACCCGGCCATCACGCACGGCGACGAATGGCGCCGCCTCGCCGTACTGGAACAGGGGGTTCTGGCGCCGATCGAGCCGCGCCGCCCGTTCGCTCACAATGGGAGGCACCCACCTGGAATCCCTTTTGTAGATACGCCACGGAAAAAGCAAGAAGGCACGTCGCTGGTGCGGGGTGACCACTGGCTCGACGTTGACTGCTGAGGGCGCGGACGAGTACATCCGGTTCATCTCCTGGGACAATGAAAGATCTTTGCTGACTGCGGCGACGATTATAGCACATTTGCAGCGGGCGGGGAATTGTCGCCAGAGCCGCCTTGACGAATGAGCCATTTTATCCTACAATCCCACTACCAACACGACATCCCAAACGCGAAAGTGACCATGAACAGATTCAGACTACGCTCTCAAGACCAAGCCGACCTGTTGCACTTCTTGCAGGACCTGGTTCGCATGCCCAGCCCCTCGACCCAGGAGCACGTGGTGGCGGAACGCACCGTCGCCGAAATGAAGCACCTGGGCTTCCGCAACGTACACGTTGACCGCATTGGGAACGTCATCGGTTGGATTGGACCAGGCCACGGCCCGCTGCTGATGCTCAACAGCCACCTGGACACGGTACGGGTCAGCGACCCGGCCGCCTGGAGCTGCGAACCCTTCGGAGCGGAAGTCAAGAACGGCGTGCTATACGGCGTGGGGGCTTGCGACATGAAGGGGGGGCTGGCAGCGATGATCTACGGTGCCAAACTGCTGCGTGACGCAAGAGTACCCCTCAAAGGGGACGTCGTCGTGGCCTGCGTGGTCCAGGAGGAACCGTGCGAAGGCTTGGGGTCCAGCGTGCTGATCGAAGAAGAGGGGATACGCCCAGACTGGGTCGTGGTAGGCGAGCCCACCGGTCTGGACGTCAGCCGGGGGCAGCGCGGACGGATGGAGATGCGCCTCGTCATTCACGGGCGGGCGGCCCACTCCGCCTCCCCAGACCTGGGCGAGAACGCGATCTACACCTCCGCACGGCTGCTGTTTGGCCTCGAGTTGCTGGCCGGGCAACTGGCCAGCGACGACTTCCTTGGCCCCGGCACACTGGCAGTGACCGCCATCGCGTCCAGCGCCAGCAGTCACAACGCAGTACCCGACCGCTGCGAGTTGATCATTGACCGCCGGCTGACGTTAGGCGAGAACGAGACGACCGCCCTTTCTCAGGTGCAACGGGTCGTCGCCCGCGAGGGGGCGCGTGCGGAGGTAGAAGTAGTCGAGTACCAGGCTACCAGTTATACCGGTTATGCCTGCCACGTCCGCCAGGTCTACCCCGCCTGGGTGATGGCGGAAGACCATCCGCTGGTGACAAGTACGGTGTATGCCGTACGGGAGCAATTGAAGCACCGGCCCCGCGTGGGCCGCTGGGACTTTTCGACCGAAGGGGTCTACACGGCCGGGATGGCCGGCATCCCGACCGTGGGGTTCGGGCCAGGCGACCCTCGCGACATCCATACCGCGGACGAACACGTGCGGCTGGCCGACGTCTACGCCGCTGCGGAGGTATACGCGCGGCTGGCCGTGGAATTACTAGGAGCGACGTAGATGTTACGAATTGCTCCCCCAGTGAGCCAGACCCTGGCTGCGGGCGGCCCGGTGGTAGCGCTGGAATCGGCGCTCATCACCCACGGCTTTGCCCCTCCGGCCAACCTGGACGTGGCGCGGCGGATCGAAGCGGCAGTACGTGAGGAAGGAGCACGGCCGGCCACCATCGCCGTATTGGAGGGGCAGGTGCGAGTGGGGCTCTCTGAAGCGGAGGTGGCTCACCTGGCCTCCGACCGCTCGGCCCGCAAGGTCAGCCTGCGCGACCTGCCGCTCGTGCTGGCCCAGGGTGCCAGCGGTGGCACGACCGTCGCTGCGACCATCCACCTGGCACGCCGCGCCGGCATCCACGTCTTCGCCACTGGCGGCATCGGCGGCGTACACCGCGGCCACCCCGAAGACGTCTCGGCCGACCTGCCCGCCCTGGCCTCGAATCCCATCGTGGTCGTGTGTGCCGGGGCCAAGGCCATCCTCGACCTGCCCCGCACATTGGAGTACCTGGAGACCCACGGCGTGCCGGTGATCGGCTACGGCACCGACGAGTTTCCCGCCTTCTACAGCCGCCGCTCGGGGCTGAGGCTGGACGCGCGGGTCGAGACGCCAGAGGAGATCGCCGAGATGGCTCGGGCACGGGGGGAATTGGACCTCACGGCGGCGCTCCTGGTCTGCGTCCCGGTCCCTGAGGTGGAAGAAATGCCAGCCGCCAAGGCGGAAGCGGCCATCGCCCAGGCGGTGGCGGAGGCGGAGACCAGGGGTGTGAGCGGCAAGGCTCTGACCCCCTTCCTGCTGGCGCGGTTGGTCGAACTGACCGGCGGGCGGGCTCGTCAGGCCAACGAGGCCCTGCTACTCAATAACGCCCGCGTGGCCGCGCGCATCGCTCGGGCACTGGCCGCTCACCCGTAATTCCGTTCATAGTGCGCGCTTCATCGCGCCCGGCCGAAGCACCCACTACGAACCACCGAACGGCAACGATAGCCAGGGGCTATTGAGGAACTCACCCGAACCATCGGTACGGTACAGAGCAATCCGCACGGCCTGAGGCTGAACGCCGTCCGGCACTTCCAGGAAGTAGTGATCGCCCACGATCTCCCCGGCGCGCCAGCGCGAGGTGGGGTACAGGCCATACACAGGATGGCTCTGGTCGGCTTGAGCCAGGACATCTTGCGCCCCTCGCGGAGGGTCGTGCGCCACCAGGTGTACGGCAACGCTGTAATCCAGCGGTGTCGGCACCTCCGCCTGCCAGTACACGGTGACCACCAGCCTAAGGCCGCCGACGCTGTCCAGGCCTTGAGACACTTGCGCTGAGCGTATCCACAGCCCGTTCTCCAGGTCCAACGCCGGCCCTGGAGGCACGTCGGCGGGCATGACGGGCGGCGTCAGCGCAATCTCGACGATCTCTGGGGCAGCCGACGAGAGGTGAACGTTCCCCAGCCGCTGCTCCCACCAGGAGAGCGGCCGCAGGTAAAAGGTCCGGCTGAAGGTGAGCAGCCGGTCGCCACGGGCCAGGATGGCCCGGAAATCCGCATTGTGGTCCACCACGTCCAGGCCTGGCAGCCGGCGCGCGCCAGTTTCGGCGCGTTGGAACGCCTGAGCGTAGGCCAACGCCCAGTAATCGTTCCCCCACAGTGCCATGAAGGTCGCCGGGCGGTCGTCCGGAGGTGGAGCGACCTGTTCCGCCGTGGAGATGATGCTCTCAGCACTTGTGTCGCGCGTGACCCCCAACACCGTTGGACGGTTGAGCGCACACAGGAAGAGCAGTGCGCCGGCGAGGACCAGGGTGGCCAGGATGCGCCCCCACTTGGCCCGCCGGCCCAGGAAATCGGCCAGCAACGCCAGCCCCACGCTGGCCACAACCGTCACGGGCAGGTGGGCCGCGAGTTGCGCATCGCCGACGCGGCCGATCCACACCGCGCCTGTCAACAAGAGATAGGGCGCCCAGGCCAGCGTCAGTGCGAGCAATTCTCGCCCGCGCTTGCGGAAGGCCAGGGCAAACAGCCCCAATAGCCCCAACACCAGCAACATAGGCGAGAGATCGGCCGCGGTCACTGCAAAGGCGCGCTGGATCCTCCCACACCACTCAGCGATGCCCTCCGGCCAGGAAATGATGCGCTCCGCCCGGTTGTCCAGCAGCATACTGACGACCCGCTGCCAGGTGCCGGGAGAGCCGAACACCCACGTGGCTCCCTGCCACACGCGCAGGGGGAGGTAGAGATACGTCAGGGGCGCCAGCAGGCACAGCCCCAGCGCCGGCAGTAGCCCGCGCCAGATTGCCCGCCACTGCGCCAGCACCAACACGGCCACCGCGGGAGCCAGAAAGAGCACCGCGCGCTGATGCGCGACCCCCTGGCTGAAGGCCAGCGCCAGCAGCAGGAGGTCACGGCGCTCCCCGGAACGCCCGAAGCGGAGCGCCAGGAGCAGCGTGGCAACTGTGAAGGCCACCGTCAACGTATGGACTTCAGCCAAAGAGGCATCCATCCACACTGAAGTGGAGGCGGCGGCCACCAGCGCTCCCAGCGCAGCCAATGGGCCGGGGACGTCGAACTCCTGGACTAGCACCACCAGCAGCCCGACGGAGACAGCGCCCCACAGCGCCGAGAAGAGAGAGGCACCGGCCGCCGGCGCAACGCCCACCCAGCGCAGGAGCGTGACAAACAGGGAGCCAAGAAACGTGTAGAGTGGGTACGCCGTCCAGTGGATCGTGCCCCAGCGGGGAAGCGCGTTCTGGATCTCGCCGACGTCGGTGGTGTAGGGGCTGTCGCTGCCGTTCACGACCGTCTGGAACGTGGAGAGAAACAGCAAGCAGGCAGCGGCCGTGGCAATCGCCACCCAGGCCCTTTTATCGCGCTGGACAAAGTCCACAATGCCTCGTCTTGCCACCATGATTACTCCTACTGTCGCTGATCCAGTGCCGTCCACGACAGACCAGACCGGTATTATAACACACGGGAGAATAGAAGGGCAGGAGGCGGAAGGCGGCTTGGCGGGCTTCCTTGTTCCAATTTCAGGATGGGTGTAGAATCTACTCGTTCCGTTTGCCAACGCCAAAGGAGGAATGTCCCATGGGTAACCCAGGATCACGCCGCTCTTCGAGCATGCGTACGCTGGAAGCCGCTATCACCTTGCTGTTTCTCGTCCAGGCAGTACGCGTGCTCTTCTCCGTCCTCTTCGGCCTCATCTACGATACGATCTTCTCCGAGAAGGTGGCACTGGGAACGCTGGGTGGGATCATGCTCCTCGTCATCGCCGCGTTTCTGACGCCGCTGGCGGCCCCGCGCCGAGATTCCCGCCTGCTGCTGGCTGTCACCGCGCTCATCGCCGCGCTGGCCCGCATCCCGCTGACGATCAACCAGCCGGCGGTGCGGCTCTGGAGCAGCCTCATCATCGTCGGGGCAGCCGGCACGTATGCGGTTGGGCTGCTCCACGAACGACCT
Source organism: Anaerolineae bacterium (assembly GCA_035529535.1). GTDB lineage: Bacteria > Chloroflexota > Anaerolineae > B4-G1 > B4-G1 > DATKWP01. The sequence goes on from DATKWP010000060.1 coordinate 10,340, forward strand.
CGCACCTTTCCGACCGCACTGCTGCTGGCGTTCGTCGCCGACCAGTTCCTGCGCGCCGCCGGCAACACGTACGACATCGGGCTACGCCCGTGGTGGCTGCCCGTCCAGGTGGTACTCTCGCTAGCGACCTGTGCGGCGGCCTGGTGGATCTTCGCTCCGGGGAGTTCCCCCCGCCACCACCAACCCGCTCCCCCGGCGGAAGAAAGCATCGGCCTGGTGGGTGGACTGGCCATAGGAGCGCTCCTGTTCCTGGAAACGTCGCTCCTGGGTTTCCCCAACGCGCTGGCCCGGTGGAGCAGCGTGAACTATGCCATCGTCGCCCCGCTGTTGATGGCGGTGACGCTTCTGCCGCTGATGCCCGGCATCCCTCGGACAAGAACACAGTTCCCCAGTGGGCTGGTAGGCTGGCTGGGGCTGCTCCTCCTGACGTTAGCGCAGTTGGTCGTGGGAAAGAGGCAAAGTAACGACGCTGCAGCGCTCCTGGGCCTCCTCCTGGCCCAGTACCTGGTTCTGCTCCCCCTCCACCACATCGTCGGCCCCCGCCGCCGCGGCCGTCCCGGCCTGGCGCTGGCATTGGGGCTGTTGCTGTTCCTGGTGCTCAACTTTGCACTGGCCTTCGCCTTCACCTATCCCTATACCATCCCGGCGTTCCGCGACCGAGGAGTTGCGGTGTTCGCCGTGGCCGCTGTCCTGGTCTATGCTCCCACCATCGTCTACACCCCTGCACCCCGCCGGCCCGTCCGGGCAGAGCCTCCGAATCTGAGACCGTTCTGGGTATGGAGCGCCAGCACACTCATCCTGGTCGCCCTCGTCGTGGCCTTCGCCTGGCCCCGTGGGTTCGCCCCACAGGCAGGCGGCCCCGTGCGCGTCGGCACCTACAACGTGCACTATGGCTACAACACGTCCTGGCAGTTCACGCTCGAGGACATCGCCCGCACGATTGAGGAGAGTGGCGCCGACGTCGTCATGCTGCAAGAGGTAGACGCCTGCCGCATCACCAGTTACGGCGTGGACGACGGCCTGTGGTTGGCGCGCCGGCTGGGGATGCAGGAGGTGTACGGCCCGGCGCTGGAGGAACTATCGGGCATCGCCCTGCTCACCCGCTTCCCCATCGCCGAGTCCGGTGCCCGTCTGCTGACCAGCCAATTGGAGCAGACTGCCATCGTGCACGCCCGGGTACGGGTCGGCAACCGGCCGCTGGAGGCCTACGGCGTGTGGATGGGGCTGGAACCCGAGGAGCGGGCGCGCCAGTTGGACGACGTGCTAGACATCATCGGCGCGGCGACTCCGGCGGTGCTGGGCGGTGACTTTAACTCGACCCCCGATTCGCCCGTCTACGCCCGCCTTCGCGCGGCCGGTTTCGAGGACCCTTTCGTCGCCGGCGGCTTCGACGCGGCTTTCACCGACCCGGCGGTCGAGCCCGTCGCGCGTATTGATTTCGTCTGGGCACGGGGGCTGGAGGTACGAGACGCACAGGTGCTCGACTCACTGGCCTCCGACCACCGCATGGTCGTGGTGGAACTGGTACTAGGGGTACAATAGGGCCGCCATGCGCATCCGTTACCTCAGCCTGACCAACTTTCGCAACTACGCTCGCCTGGAACTGGCACTGCCCGGGCGGCCGCTGCTACTCTACGGGGCGAACGCCCAGGGCAAGACCAGCCTGCTGGAGGCCATCTATTTCCTCGCCACCGGTTCCTCGCCGTTGACTCCGCTGGACCGCCAACTGATCAAGTGGGACGCCGAGGCCGAAGGGCTACCCTACGCCCGTGTGTGGGCCGAGGTCGTGCGCCAGACCCACGTCCAGGAGGTCGAGATCGTCGTGGAGAAGAGGACGCTGGCGAATGGCACGGACCGGTTGCAGAAGACGATCCGCGTAGACCGGGCACGCAAGCGCCGCACCGACCTGGCCGGGCGGTTGAACGTCGTGCTGTTCACGCCGCAAGACGTCGAACTGGTCTCAGGCCCGCCCGCCGGCCGCCGCCGTTACCTGGACGACACACTGTGCCAGGTAGACGGGGCCTACTGCACGGCGCTGGAGCGCTACGGTGAAGCACTCCACCAGCGCAACGCTGGTCTGCGGCACCTGCGCGACGAGGGAGGAGATTCCACCCAACTGGCCCCCTTCGAGGAGGTGCTGGCCTGCCAGGGGGTCATCGTCGCCCACGGCCGCCGCGAACTGGTGGCCGCCCTATCGCAGCGCGCCGACCGCATCCACCAACACCTAACCGGCGGAGCGGAATGGCTGCGGCTGGAATACCATCCGAACTTCGACCCGGCTGCACCACCGGCGCTGAAATACCAGATGGAGTTGGGGTTGCAGCCCTACACCGGTCCTCCGGCGGGAATCGGAGCCGAGGGGTTGGTCGAGGCGTTCCGGCAAGCGCTCCTGGCACGGCGGGCAGACGAGGTCGAGCGCGGCATAACGCTCATCGGCCCGCACCGGGACGAGATGGCCTTCATCGCCGGCAACCCTGCCCAAGGGACCCACGAGATAGACCTGGGCACCTACGGCTCGCGAGGGCAACAACGTACGGCGGTGCTGGCGCTCAAGTTGGCGCAACTGGAGTGGATGCGGGAGCGCACGAACGAAACGCCCGTGCTCTTGCTGGACGAGGTACTGGCCGAATTGGATACGGCGCGACGGCGTTACCTGCTCGAGCGGGTGGATAGCGTCGAGCAGGCGCTGCTCACCGCCACCGATCCCGACATGTTCAGCGCCAGGTTCCGGGAACAGGCTGCCCTGTGGGAGATCCGAGGAGGAGTGTGTATTACAGGCTGAGGTGTGCGGAACGATAACACCCCCTCGCCCCATTCCTCATTTCCTCACTCCTACTTCAACGGCCGTTTCTTGGGGACTCCTGTCCGGCGGGGATAGCGCTCCGGCGTGGCAGCCACCTTGTCCACCACCACCAGATAGCGCGTCTCGGCCAGCCCGCGCAGTTCCACGGGCAGCAGTTGCCGCACCCGCCCTCCCAGCGTGGCGATCGCCGCGTCGGTGCCGTGGACTTCGGCGGCGGCCCCCTCCCCTTTCTGTGCCAACGCTGCGCCCCCCACCCGCACCAACGGCAGCAGATACTCGGCCAGCGTCGGCATCTCCGCCACGGCGCGGGCCAGCGCCCAATCGTACCGCTCACGGTGGGCCGGATCGCGCCCCAGGTCCTCCGCCCGGCCGTGGATCACCTCGACCCCCTTGAGCCCCAACTCGTGCACGACGTGCTCCAGGTAGGTCACCTTCTTGCGGGTCGCCTCCAGCAGCGTCAGCCGCATACTCGGGCAGACAATCTTGAGCGGGAGGCCCGGAAACCCCGCCCCCGTGCCCACGTCAATCACCCGCGCTCCGGCCAACAATTCCGCCCGCGGCAGCGCCTTCAGGCAGGAAAGCGAATCGAGGAAATGGCGTACCAGCACCCCTTCCCGGTCGGTGACCGCGGTCAGGTTGAAGCGCTGATTCCACTCCAACAATTCCCGATAGCAGGCCTCGAACGCGGCCAGGTGACGGTCGGTGAGCGTGACGCCCAGTTCGCGCGCGCCTGCGATCAGTGGCTCCATAAAGGGAGATTCCCTCTTCGCGCCTTTCGAATCCTCTCGCGAGCGTTGGTACGGCCTGGTTCAGGCCCCGAACTTGGCGAGCCGGCCGGCGTGGGCCATGGCCAGCGGCATCAGGTCCACGTGGTGGATGTGCCCCAGGCCTCCGGCCATGCACGGCCGCTCCCCGAACTGCTTCACCCCGTCGGGCCGGATGTACCTGGCCCACAAGAGTACCGGCAGTTCGTGCCAACTATGGGCCTTCCACACCGCCGGGGTCGAATGGTCCCCCGTGACGATGACCACGTCCGGTCCCAGCGCCAGGATGCCCGGCAGCACCTCGTCAAAGTGCTCGATGACCTTCACCTTGCCCTCAAAGTCCCCATCCTCCCCGCGGCTGTCGGTCTTTTTGACGTGGAGGAAGAAGAAATCATAGTTGGCCCAGTGGGCCTTGAGCGTCTCGACCTCGTCTTCGATCGTCTCCCCCGTGGGCAGCACCTCCATCCCGGCCAGTTTGGCCACGCCCCGGTACATCGGGTAGGTGGCGATGGCTCCACAGCGCAGTTTATAGATCTGCGGCATCTGGGGCAGCCCTGGGTCCCTGGCGATCCCGCGCAGGTTACAGCCATTGGCGGGGTATTCGTCGGCCAGCAACTTGCGCGCCTCAGCCAGCCATTGGTTGAACAGTTCAGCCGTGTGGGCCGCCTCGGGACGCAGTGGCTCGACCGGCAATGGCGGCTTGCCCACCTGCTGAGGATCGGTCTCGGTCAGGCCATCGTACAGCCCCTTCCCCCGCAGCACCAGCAGGAAGCGGTACTCTTGCACCGGCTCGACGAAGGTCTCCACGCCGGGCAGCCGGATCTGGCGCAACTTTTCGCACAGCCGGGCGCCCACTTCCGTCGGGATACGGCCTGCCCGCCGGTCGGTGATCAGCCCGGTCTTGGGGTCCAGCGTGCAAAAGTTGCCACGCGCAGCCACGTCGGCGGGCTGCAGGTCGAAACCGATGCCCAGCGCCTCCAGCACCCCGCGCCCGATCTCATACCGCAGCGGATCGTAGCCGAACAGCGCCAGGTGTCCCGGCCCGCTGCCCGGAGAGATGCCCGGCGCGACGGGGGTGCTTAACCCGCACATGGAACGGGCGGCCAGTGCATCGAGGTTGGGGGTGTGCGCCGCCTCCAGTTCCGTCGGTCCGTCGGGCGTCACCGGCAGCCCCCCCAGCCCATCCAGAACGAGCAAAAGGATCCTGGTCTTGCCCTCAGTCGCCAACTCGCGCATCAAATCAAGGTCAGCCATTCTCACTCCCTTCAAAGCAGACAGGAGTACACGTAACAAGTAGACAAGGGGAAAGCCCCTTGTCTACTTGTCTCCCTGCTATACAGATCTACTTTCCCTACCGGACCGCGATCTCCGTCTGCTTGTCAAAGATGTGCATCCGGCTCATGTTGAAGGCAACCCGCATCGTGTTGCCGACCCGGGCGCTCGTGCGCGGATCGAAGGTGCCCTGGAACTGGGTGTGCTCCGTAATCAGGTAGACGATGACCTCGTGGCCCAGCAACTCGGTCACGTCCACCTTGGCCTCCACCATCGCGCTCTTGATGCCGGGTATAGCGTACTCGGGGTCTTGCGTGTCCTCAGGCCGGATGCCGAAGATGACCTCCTTGCCCAGGTAAGGCCGGTAGGCATTCACCTTGTCCTCGGGGACCTCCAGCACAAAGTCCTTGCACTCCACGGCCACCTTGCCGTCCCGCTCGATCAGCCGGGCGTCCACAAAGTTCATGGGTGGGGTGCCGATGAAGCCGGCCACGAAGATGTTGACCGGGGTATCGTAGAGCACCTGCGGGCTATCCACCTGCTGCAGGACGCCGTTGTTCATCACCGCGATGCGCGTGCCCATCGTCATGGCCTCGACCTGGTCGTGGGTCACGTAGATGAAGGTGGTCCCTAGCCGCTGATGGAGCTTGCTTATCTCAGCGCGGGCCTGCACGCGCAGCTTGGCGTCCAGGTTGGAGAGCGGCTCGTCCATCAGGAACACGTACGGTTCGCGGACGATGGCGCGGCCCACCGCCACACGCTGGCGCTGGCCACCGGACAGTTGCTTGGGCTTGCGGTCTAACAGCTCTTCGATGTTCAGGATCTTGGCCGCCTCGTGCACGCGCCGCTCGATCTCCTTCTTGGGGGTCTTGCGCAGTTTGAGGCCGAAGGCCATGTTGTCGTACACCGACATGTGGGGGTACAGCGCGTAAGACTGGAAGACCATCGCGATGTCCCGATCCTTGGGCGGCACGTCGTTGACCAGCCGGTCGCTGATGTAGATGTCGCCTCCCGTGACCTCCTCCAGGCCGGCCAACAGGCGCAGCGAGGTGGTCTTGCCGCAGCCCGACGGGCCGACGAAGACCAGGAACTCCTTGTCAGAGACCTGGATGGTGAGGTCATTGACCGCCACCACATCGCCGAAGTGCTTGGTCACATGCTCGTACGTTACACTCGCCATTGAACGGATCTCCTTTCAATTGATTTTTCGAGACTGCCATAGCCTGTCGCGTAGGCCCGCGCGCAGGCTATGCCAGAACAACTCGCACACCCGATTCGCTCAGGTCCCACAGGAACGCCGCAGGGGCCTCACGAGCAGTCACGACGACGTCCGCCTCGGAGGCCGGCGCGATGTAGGCCGCCGCCACCCGCCCCACCCGCTCAGCCGGCACCAGGACGACGACCAAAGCCCCGATCTCCAACAGCGTCCGCGCGATCTCTGCCTGCGGCAGGCTATCGTCGGTCAAACCTCCGACGGCGCTGACGCCGCCCAACTCCAGGACCACGTGGTCGGCCCGCAGGTCAGCCAGTGCCATGCGGGTCAGTTGGCCCACCAACTCGAGGTCGTGTCCTTCGGCCTGGCCGCCCGTGACGATCAGGGTATGCGGCGTGTGGTTAGCGACCCAGTGGGCCACCGCGAGTCCATTGGTGATGATGGTAAGCCGGGAGCGTGCCGCCAGGTAGCGCGCTACCTCTAACGAGAGCCGCCCCGGACCGAGGAACACGGCTTCACCGTCAGCCACCATCCTGGCCACAGCCTGGCCAATGCGTGCCTCCTGGGGCCTCGTCGGGACACGGTCGCTCTCTGGCGCGGCCTGTTCATTGGAGATGGCCCCGCCATGCACGCGCCGTATCCTCCCCTGCTCTTCCAAGGTCTTAAGGTCCCGCCGGATGGTGGCCGAGTGCACCCCCAACCGGGTTACCAGGTCCGCCACCCGGACAACGCCTTCTTGTGCTACCATCTTGAGGATGGCGGAGTGCCTTTCGGCGGTCAGGGCGGGCAGCGGAGACTTGCTCACGCGATCATTGTACCACATTCTGCGCGATATGTCAATACCTGTGCGCGTTTTAGCGCGACTTGGAGCACATGCGCGCACTATCTGAACGCACACAAAACGCCCCGCCATTTCAGGCGGGGCGCTAACTATGCACATGATACCCTATCCCAGGGTCAACCCCTGGCCCCAGGCAGGAGGTCTGCTTTTCCTGCCTTCCTCTCCCTGCCCGCCTTGTCCTCCCTTGCCCTATTCCTCCTCGCCCTCGTCCCAGTCATCATCATCCTCATCGAAGGGGAAATCTACCTCGAAGGGATCCACGCTGATGATCTCGAGCGACTCGCCACACTCGGAACAGGTCACGGTCGCCCCCAAACGTGGCCTGCTGACACGGACTTCAGCATCGCAACTGGGGCAGTATGTCTCAGGCATGTTTTACCTCCCTATGATGGTCATCCCCACCCGGCCAAGATTCCGGCGGGTTGCGCGCAGTATAACATAAAACAAACACGATATTGGTGAATGATCGGTGAGACTCCGGTAAAGATTCAGTGTACATCCGCGTTGACTTTTCGTGCACCCGGTGTTATGATATCCCATTTGTAGGGAAATGAGCCCAGCCTTGCGGGCCTGGAGGTGACCCGATGCACGTCCTTATTTTTGCGCTAACTCTGGGGATCGCAGAGGAGATACAGACCGCGCTGGATGACACAGCAGACCGCTATACGGTTGCAATTACCTGGCCGGATGTCCTCGCTTCCCTCGAGGACGATGCTCCGGACGTAGTGCTGGTCGAACGGGCGGCCCTGGCCCCACTGGAACCTACCATCCTGCTCGACCTGACGGACCCCAGCCGCTGGCCCCCCGTAGTGCTGGTAGATGCACCGGCGGCAGGTGCCAAAGAGGGGGTTGTGTTGACCCAACGCCTCGCCCAGGCCGTGTTCTCATTCTATCAGATCGGGAAACTCCGCATTGACACGCGCAAGAAGCGGGTCGAGCTTGGTCCACGCCGGGTCACCCTGCCCCCCCTCCAGTATCGCCTGCTGCTGACGCTGGCCAAACGGGCTGGCGAAGTCGTTAGTCACCGGGAACTCTTGCGCGCCGTCTGGGGATACGACGGCGACGACAACGAAGCCCGCGAACTGCTCAAAGTCCACATCCGCCAGATCCGCCGCCGCCTGAGGCTGGACCAGGAGGAGCACCCATATATCCACTCGGTGCGCGGTTTCGGCTACATGCTCATCGCTCCCGAAGAAGAGTGAACTGTGCTCTCTCGACCTGCCCCGGCCCAAAGGGCCGGGGCTTGCGTTCCCCCCTCAACCTCCCCCGCGCGGCGGCAACGTCGCGTTTCCCTTCTGTAACCATACTGTAACCCCCCCAGCACGACATTTCCACTACAATCAGAGCGTAAGATTTCAGGTCCTCTGCCACGGAGTGAGCAGGAGAGCATTGAGGTGTTACACACCGTAAACGGCCAACAGATCCATTTCGTTACAGAAGGGCATCCGAACCGCCAGTTGGCGCTGCTCATCCACGGCTGGTCAAGTTCGTGGTACGCGCTGTCCCCCTTGCTGGGGCTGTTGAGCCAGCGCTTCTTCGCCATGGCGGTTGACCTGCCCGGCTACGGCGAGTCCCCCCCTCTGCCGGAGCACGTGACGATCCCTGCCTACGCCGACTTGCTGGCCGACCTGATCCAGGACGTGAGCGATGGCCCGGTGGTGCTAGTGGGCCACTCGATGGGCGGCATGATCAGCCTGAACCTGGCGATGCAATACCCGGTCCTGGTCGAGCGCATGGTGTTGATCGGCCCTACCATCAGCGGCCGCTTGTCGCAATACATCAACCTGTTCGTCTCGCCGATCACGCTGCTGGAGCGTTTCGGGTTGGGCGGCCTGATGGTGTCCACCGTCGAACGCATGGCCATGGACCTCACCGACCGGCTGATGCGCCCGGCCTCCTTTGCCGAACGCACCGGGATCACCGAAGAGGACTATATGCACCTGCGGGCCGACGTCCGCCGGCCCGGCCAGGGCCGCGCGCGGGCCGAGTGCCTCCTGGCCATGCGCGAAAACGACCTGCGCGGCAAGCTCAGCGGGATCGAAGCGCCCTCCCTGGTGCTGTGGGGGGCAGAAGACAACACCGTTCCCCTGCGAGACGCCGGCGTGGTAGCCGACGAGTGGCCCCAGGCCGACCTGCGCATCATTCCCAAGGCCGGCCACTGGCCCCAATTTGAGACGCCGGACACCACCCGCCGCCAGATCGCTGCCTTCCTGGGTCTGCCCCTGTTTAGCAGCAGCCTGCACACCCCCGTGGACGACGCGGAACTCGTGCGCACGCGCGAGGCGGCACAATTCCTGGCCCACTCTGACGTTGGAAACAACCTGAACCTGGTCCAGCGCACACGCCTGGCCGCCCAGTGCCGGCAGCGCGTCTACCCACCCCACAGCCAGGTCGTCAGCGCCGACGAGGCCGGCAGCGAACTGTACATCGTACAGGCCGGCATGGTGGAAGTGTGGAGCGACCCTGAAAACCCCGGCCGGACAGCCAGGCACCCGCGCCGGGTGGCCATGCTGAAACCCGGCCAGATCACCGGAGAACTGGCCATGCTGGACCAGGGATTGCGCAGCGCCGACCTGATCGCCGGCCCAGAGGGAGCCACGATACTGGCCTTAAGCCGCGATCGGTTGCTGGCGCTGTGTGAAGATGATGCCACGCTGGGCACGCGCCTGTTGTGGAACATCGCGGTGGCCATGTCCCAACGGGTGCGCTTCATCCTCTGGCAACTTCAGCGGGCGTCGCAGCGGCAACAGGCACAGCCCGCGAGCGGCTGACACCCCCCCCTGGCCCGAGTGCGAAGAGCGACTAAAGTCGCCACTACGAAAAGTCCCACTGCCCGTAGTAACGATTTCAATCGTTGTCCCCCACTACGAAAAGTCCCACTGCCTGTAGTAACGATTTCAATCGTTGTCCCCCACCCTGCCCGTAGTAACGATTTCAATCGTTGTCCCCCACTACAAACTCGCAGCCTTTTGACGACTATGCCGGGTTAGGTTATAATAGCGCCAGTGCCGGTACAAAGAGAGAAAAGTGCACAGAAACGACCGGAGTGGGCGGGAAAAACGCGCAGGCACATCCGGACCGCCATCAGGTGGTTGACTCCCGGCATGGGGGTCAAACGTTGGTTGTTGCTCCTGGCCTGCGGGATCACGCTCCTGAGTCTGGGCTTCAGTTTTCTGCTTCGACAACTGTATCCGTTGCCGAGCATCTTTTACTATATCACGTTCCAGTTCATCCCGCGCGGCCTGCGGGCCGGCCTGTTCGGGGTGGCAGGCATCGCTGCCGTGGTGGTGGCGTTGGTCGGCCTGAACCGGGCGCTCCTGGAGCCCTTCGTCGAGGCCGACCCGGAAATCGTGGCGAAAGCCGTGTACCAGTACCGCCAGCGGGCGCGCGGCCCCAAGGTCGTTTCCATCGGCGGGGGGCACGGCCTGGCGGTCCTTCTGCGCGGGCTGAAACAGCACACTTCCAACATTACGGCGATCGTCACCGTCGCCGACGACGGGGGCAGTTCAGGACGCTTGCGGCGCGAGCTGGGCGTGCTGCCGCCAGGGGACTTTCGCAACTGCATCGCCGCCCTCGCCGACGACGAGGCGCTGATGACCCAGTTGTTCCAGTACCGCTTCGGCGATGGCGAAGGACTCGACGGTCACAGCCTCGGTAACCTCTTCATCACCGCGATGGCGGAGGTGACCGGCAGTTTCGAGCGGGCGATCCTGGAATCCGGGCGGGTGTTGGCCGTGCAGGGCCGCGTGCTGCCCAGCACCCTGTGTAACGTGACGCTGATGGCTGACCTGCGAGACAGGCCGGCCGGCGTCAGCCGCGTGGCGGGCGAATCGAGCATCACCGAAGCCGGCGGGGCCATTGCACGGGTGTACCTGGAGCCTGACAACGCCGAGGCCTATCCCGAGGCGGTGCGGGCACTGCTGCAGGCGGACCTGATCGTGGCCGGTCCCGGCAGCCTGTACACCAGCGTGCTGCCCAACCTGCTGGTGCCGGACGTGGCCCGCGCGGTAGCGGCCAGCCGGGCGCTCAAGGTGTACGTCTGCAACGTGGCCACCCAGCACGGCGAGACCGTGGGGTATAGCGCGGGCGATCACGTCGCGATGCTGGAGGCGCACGTGGGGACCAATCTATTTCCGCTCGTGTTGGTCAACGACAATCTGGACGTGACGTTCGACGCCCCTCCGGGGGTTGGGTCGGTACGGGTGGATTTTCCACCCGACGCAAAATACCGGGTAATCGCCGCCGATCTGGTGGATCTCGCTCGCCCGTGGCGACATGACAGCGACAAATTGGCGCGAGCGTTGTTAGACTTGCTGTGAAGCAGCATATTTCACAATGAAAGGAGCAGAATCATGACTGTGAAAGTCGGTATCAATGGTTTCGGCCGCGTTGGCCGGCAGGTCCTCAAGGCAATCAAGGAGAACTACCGGAACGTGTTCGACGTCGTGGCCATCAACGACCTCTTTGACGCCAGGACCAACGCCCACCTGTTCAAGTATGACTCCAACTATGGCATCTATGGTGGCACGGTCGAGGTGGTCGAGAACGACATCGTCGTGGACGGGGACCGCATCAAGGTCTTCGCCGAGCGCGATCCGGCCAAACTGCCCTGGGCTGACCTGGGTGTGCAGATCGTGATCGAGGCCTCCGGCGTCTTCACCGACGCGCAGAAGGCGGTCGCCCACGTCAACGCCGGGGCCAAGAAGGTCATCATCACCGCGCCGGCCAAGAA
>DATKWP010000061.1:0-3441 GCA_035529535.1 Anaerolineae bacterium
TCAGCGCCTGGATGCGCTCGCGCAGCAACCGCAGTTCGGCCAGCAGATACGGCCGGGAGGAAGGGCTATCCAGGCGCGACGGCATCCCAAAGTGGAAGAGCGGGATGTGGGGGACGTGCCGCCGCCACAGGTCCGTCAGCCCCTGCACTGTGTCGCAGGTCTGGGCGAAGGCCATCCCGGCCAGGCCGTCCAGTTTGCCCGCCAGTGCCTGGTCGAAGGCGGAACCGGCGACCCAGCACGTAAAGTTTGGCATGTGGGTGCGGGCCTGCCCGTAGTCGTCTGGGGTGTGAAAGATGAACACAGGAGTGAACCCCGCCGCGTGGAACAGTTCTCCGGGGACATAGGCAGTTAGGAAGCCGACGATGGGTCTGGAGATTGGAGATTGGAGATTGCGGATTTTGGACTGCGGATTTTGGATTGCGGATTTGCCATTCGACATTTGCCATTTGCCATTTGCGGTCCGGGGTTTCGAGTTTGATGGCTCCATCTTCACTCTTGGGCGATGAGGGCGGCGCCGATGGCGCCGGCCAGTTGGGCGTGTTCTGACACCAGGATGGCGTGGCCCAGTTTCTCCTCCAGCATACGGGCCACGCCCGCATTGCGGGCCACGCCCCCGGTCAGCACCACGGCGTCCCGGAGCGGGATGCGCCCGACCATGGTGGCGATGCGGGTGGCGATGGCTTCGTGGATGCCGGCGATGATCTCGGCCCGCGACACGCCGGCAGCCAGGTGGGTGACGACTTCCGACTCGGCAAAGACGGTGCAGGTGCTGGAGATCCTGGCACGGCACAGGGTAGATAGGGCCAGCCGGCCCAAGTCCACCAGGTCCACCTCCAGCGCGTGGGCCATCACCTCCAGGAAGCGCCCGGTGCCGGCGGCGCATTTGTCGTTCATCACAAAGTCGAGCACTTTGCCGCCGCTGCCCACGGCGATGCCCTTGCTATCTTGCCCGCCGACGTCAATCACGGTGTGCACGTCGGGGCACAGGTAGTACGCGCCCCGGGCGTGACAGGTGATCTCGGTGACCGTGCGATGCGCACCGGGGACCTGCACGCGGCCATAGCCGGTAGCGACGGTACAGGCGACTTGCTGGTCGTGGAGCCCGGCCTGGGCCAGTGCCTGGTCGAGCACTTGCAGGGCAGCGGCGGCCCGGTTGTATCCGGCGAGGAGCACTGCGGTGGCCAGCAGTTGCCGGTCGTCGAAGATGGCCGCCTTGGCCGTGATTGCGCCCACGTCCACGCCCGCGGTGTACATGTTGTCAATGGTACGCGAATTGGCGGAGATGTCAAGTGAGAATGGCGAACGGCGATAAGACCTGTCGGGTCTGCCAGACCTGACGGGTCTACCAACGCTCATGTGCGCCAACAACTATTTTAGGATGCGTCGCCTGGCGTGGACTCGGGTGCTTCTTCGTCCGTCGCCTGGGCTACAGGCAGCGACACGCTCACTGACGCCAGCCGCTCGCGCACGGTGGCCTCGACGTCGGCGGCGACGTCGGGATGCTCTCGCAAGAACTGCTTGGCGTTCTCGCGTCCCTGCGCCAGGCTCTCCTCTCCGCGATAGTAGTACGAGCCTCGCTTCTCGAGCACCCCGTTCTCCGTCGCCATGTCCAGCAGGTCGCCGGCCTTGCTGATGCCCTCGTTGTACATGAGGTCGAACTCGGCGACCCGGAACGGCGGCGCTACCTTGTTCTTCGTCACCCGGACCCGCGTGCGATTGCCGATCGCCTCTCCCTTCTCCTTGATCGTGGCGATGCGCCGGACGTCCAGCCGCACCGATGCGTAGAACTTGAGCGCCCGCCCGCCAGAGGTCGTCTCGGGATTGCCGAACATCACCCCGATCTTTTCGCGCAACTGGTTGGTGAAGATCAAGGCCGTGTTCGACTGCTTGATGGCACCGCTCAACTTGCGCAGCGCCTGGCTCATCAGCCGGGCCTGCAGGCCGGGGTGGCTGTCTCCCATCTCCCCCTCGATCTCCGCGCGGGGCACCAGGGCCGCCACCGAGTCTATGACGATGGTGTCCACCGCGCCGGAGCGGATGAGGGTCTCGGCGATCTCTAGCGCCTGCTCGCCGGTGTCGGGTTGGGAGATGAGCAGGTTGTCCACATCCACGCCGCACCTGGCAGCGTAGGAGGGATCCAGTGCGTGTTCCATGTCAATGTAGGCGGCAACGCCTCCGCGCTTCTGGGCCTCGGCGACGATGTGCTGGGCCAGCGTCGTCTTGCCGGCACCGTCCGGCCCGTAAATCTCGGTGACGCGGCCGCGTGGGACGCCGCCCACACCGAGCGCGCAGTCGAGGGCCAGGGAGCCGGTGGGAATGGTCTCCACCTGCAGGTGGGTTGCCTCCCCCAGTCGCATCACGGTACCCTCGCCAAAACGCTTCGTCAGATTAGCCAGCGCCATATCGAGCGCCTTTGTGGCTCCATCCTTGCTCATACTCCCCTCCTAAATATATGCTGTTGTACGATATGAGTGCGGCACGTGGGCGGACCAGAAAGCCTGCCTACATACCAACGCCAGTTTAGCACAAGTGTTCTGTTTTGTCAAATATGATGCCCACCGAGTTGTTACGTGCCACGTCGGCCAATATTTCCTGGACAAAGTCGCGGGCGTGCAGGAACACGGCCGGGTCCTGGACGTGGGCCGGCTCCAGGATGAGCGGCCCACGGTAACCCACCGCCTGCAGCGCACGCAGGATGGCCGGCCAGTCGAGGGTGCCCTCGCCCGGCAGCAGGTGGCGCAACCCGGCCGGAGCGTAGTCGGCCAGGTGGACGGTGGTGAGGTGGCTGTCCATGGCATGGATGAGAGCCGCCGGGCTGGTGCCACTTTCGCCGGCCTGGAACGTGTCGAAGGTGAAGCCAACGGGCAACCCGGCCTGGCGGACGGCTTGTACCTGTTCGGGCGTGCGCAGGTAGCACCAACTGACGTTTTCGATGCACAGCGTGCAGCCTGCCGCCTGGGCTTGCTCGCCGGCCCAGGCGGCGCTATCGAAGAAGGCGCCCACCAGGCGGGGCTCCTCGATGCCGTAGCGTAGCCCGTGCCACGTGAGGGCGCGGGCCTCCACCGTGGCTGCGATCTCCAGCAAACGCTGGAAGCGCTCACGGGTTTCCCGGAGCATACGGGAATAGGGGGACCACAGGTCAAAGTAGGGGGCGTAGAGGTGCAGCGAGTGGATACGCAGCCCCAGGTCGCGCCGTCGCCGATCGAGTTCCGTCCCGAAGGCCGGTGCGTATTCCTCTTCGGCCTGCAGGAAGACCTCGACGACGCGGAACCCCATCCCCGCGATGGTGCACAATGCATCCTCGGTCAGATGGGCGGGGTAGAGGGCGGCGGTGGAAAGGCCGATTTCTTGTCCACTGGCTTCCGTCATATCATGCGCCTTTGTCATTACCATTGTATCATCGGCTGGTAGAATGGTCAACTGCGCGCCTTTGAGTTTGAC
>DATKWP010000062.1:0-2026 GCA_035529535.1 Anaerolineae bacterium
GGTGCGCTTTGGCTCCGCCTACACGGCCGAGAACCTGCGCCCGCTGGTCGAAGCGATCCACCAGGGCGGCGCGCTGGCGGCCATCCAACTGTTCCCCGGCGTGCGCGGCCAGGCCGTCTCGCCCGCCCAACTCACACACCAAGAGCTGCAGCAACTGCTGGCCCACTACCGCACGGCCGCCGAAGTGTGTGCCGGAGCCGGTTTCGACGGCGTGGAGCCACACGGGGCGCACGGCTTCCTGCTCAACCAGTTCTTCTCCCCCGTGCAGAACCGGCGCACCGACGAGTACGGCGGCGCTACCAGCGCCGGGCGCATGCGGCTGGCGCTGGACGTGGTGGGGACGATTGTTCCGACCGCCAGGGAGGCGGGGATGCTCATCCTGTACCGCCACACGCCGGTCGGGCGGGGCTACGGTATTGACGAGAGTTTGATTCTGGCCGCCGAACTGGTCAAGGCCGGCGTGGACGTCCTGGACATTTCGCCGGCCAGCGATGCCGCCCCCGGCGACCGGGCCGCACCGTTCGTGAGGCTGGGCGCCCCTGTGATCGCGGTGAACGAACTGGACCGGGTCGAGCGCGCCCTGGAGGTGCTGCGCGAGCAGCGCGCCACGCTGGTGGCCGTGGGGCGCGGGCTGATCGCCGACCCGGATTGGCCGCTCAAGGTGCGCGAGGGGCGGCTCGAGGAGATCGTGGCCTGTACCGGCTGCGACCAATGCCACGACGACCTCGGGCGAGGGATGCCCGTCGGCTGCAGCCAGTGGGATTGTTGAGAGTAACTCACCCTCCCGCAGGTCGGACCTAGCCCGCTGGCATGGTCAATCGTAACCTGCGGGAGGGTAGAAGGAGATAGTCTATGCTACAAGCCATCATGACCGAGCCAGGCAAGATCGAGTTTCGTGAAGTGGAGAGGCCGGTTCCTGGGGACGACCAGGTGCTCATCCAGATGAAGCGGATCGGCGTCTGCGGTTCTGACGTCCACGTCTATCACGGCCGGCATCCCTATACCGGTTACCCCATCGTCCAGGGACACGAGGTCTCCGGGATCGTGGCGCAGGTGGGGAGGTGGGTCGAGGGGCTGGTGGTGGGGGACCGGGTCACCTTGATGCCGCAGATTACGTGTGGCACGTGCTACCTGTGCCAGCACGGGCTGTACCACATCTGCGAGTCGCTCAAGGTCCTGGGCTTCCAGGCCGATGGGGCGGCCCAGGAATTCTTCCCCGTGGATGCGGAGAAGGTCTTGAAGGTCCCGGACGTCGTTTCGCTGGACCAGGCGGCCATGATTGAGCCGGTCTCGGTGGCCGTCCATGCTCTGTCGCGGGGCGGGGACGTGCGAGGCAAGAAGGTGCTGGTGCTGGGAGCGGGCACCATCGGCAACCTGGTGGCCCAGGTCGCCCAGGCCTCCGCTGCCAGGGCCGTGATGATCACCGATGTCAGCCCTTACAAACTGAACAAGGCCAGGGAGTGCGGGATCGAGTTCGTGCTCAACCCGCACGAAGAGGACCTGGGGCGGGCCCTGGTGCGCAATTTCGGCCCCGACCGCGCCGATTTGATCCTGGAGTGCGTGGGAGCGCAGGAGACGATCTCGCAGGCCATCCAGTACGCCCGCAAAGGCACGACGATCGTGGTCGTGGGCGTGTTCGGCAAGAAGCCGGAGGTCGACCTGGGCCTGGTCCAGGACCGTGAACTCAGCCTGGTGGGTACGCTGATGTACCAGAAGCGTGACTATGAGCGGGCCATCGCCCTGGTGGCGGACGGCAGCCTGCGCCTGGACAGGATGATCACCCACCATTTCCCGTTCCGCCAGTACCTGGACGCCTACAGGACGATTGAGGAAGCCCAGGGCAACATCATGAAGGTGATGATTACGTTGGACTGACTCATTACCCTCCTGCAGGTTTGGCCCGCTCTTCATAACCTGCGGGAGGGTACGGTCATGGGCTTTAACCATTTGGATACCTGATTGTTACCCTCCCCTCACCGATTTGCTACTTGACAAATCCCCTACATGCTGATACTATAGTAACATA
>DATKWP010000063.1:0-6314 GCA_035529535.1 Anaerolineae bacterium
AAGATGCGTATTTCCAGGTCTGGCTGCTCGCCACTGATCTGCAAGGGCTCTTTTTCCAGGCGGAGGAATCTCTGGTGCACGGCCTTGAGCGTGTCGAAGAAGCGGGCAGCCGTGAAGTCGCCAGCGACCTGGGCCGCCAGCACCTGAGTCCACAATGCTCTCAACGGTTTGCGGCCTGCACTCCGTTGAAGGTCGTGGATTAGCGGGGGCAGGATGCCCTGCCAGTCTGCTTCAACTGCGAAGATGCTGGCCCCTGCTTGCGTCACATCGGCCATGCTGAAGCCGAGGGTCACCTCGCCAGACGAGGGGAGCGCGAAGCACGTGGTGCCGTTCCGCTGCTCCGTGCGTTCGGCCAGCCAGGCCATCAGGACGTAGACCAGGGATGAGCGCGCAGGGCCTTCCGAGAACAGCGGGTGTATGGGGTAGGAGGGGATGTGGCCGCCCAGGCGCAGAAAGAGCGCGGGAGGCAGGCCGAACCTCTCGCCCACTTGGGGGCGGCTCTCATAAGCGTGGCCGGTGCGCAGTTCAGCGTACTCTGCCAGCAGTGCGGGCGTGACGCTCTCCACCTGGTGCACCAGCGCTGCCTCCTGCTCGGCGACCGTATCCGGCGTCGTGTCCAGGGAAAGGACCTTGAAGAAATCTCCTGGATACGGCTCTATGGGCGCGTGGAAAAACAGGAGCACGGGCCGGCTTGCCGCCTGCGCCAGGTACTTGAGAAACCCGTGGAAATCGCCCAAGGCCTGGCGCATGGACTCGAGGTCGTGCCACACCAGCGCTGACACTTTCTCCTGTAGCCAGGGGAGGCCCCCCAGCAGGTGCTGTTCGGCCAGGCTCTCCTTGTCCAGGCTGATCTCGAGGACGAACGATTGCCCGGCCATGTCGCACCCTTTCAGGTCGTCCAGCACAGCCGGGCAGGCGGTGATGGGATCTCCATCTCCGCCCCAGTAGCCGTCAATCTCGTATTGCTCCAGAAGTTGCTGCCATTCCAGTAGAGCCGTGAGGCAGTCTTCGCTCAAGGCACCTTGCTGGGCCAGGTCCTCAATGAGCGGCCAGTCAAACAGGTCCGTCGCCGGGTGGGCGGCGAAGTTGACGACCGGTTGCCCGCTCAGCGTAAGCCGGCACGAACGCAAGGCAGGTACAGCCGTCCGGCTCAGGAATTCGACCAGTTCCCGCGCCCGCTCATGGCCAAAGTCGCTGACGCACGAGATCGTCAGGCCCAGGTAGTAGGGATCGTCTTGGGGCACGACACCGGGCTGGTCAAAGAGCGAGTAAAGGCACAGGATCGGGTTGCTGGATGGGTTCAGGGAGATAGACATCCGCAGACTCCTTCTGCAACCGCTCAGGATAGCCTGGCCCGCTCACGGTAGTGAGATCCCCAATTCGGTAGCCGCTTCCCTCAACGAGGGGAAATCGGCCAGGTCTATGGGAGTGAGCATCTTGGTGTGGCTTTCGAGTTGGGAGCCCTTGACGATGATGTATCGTTCGCCCGCCTCCTCGGCGATGATCCACGTTCGCCCGTATTGATTCAACGGCGCGGTGAGCCTGACTTCGTCCAGGTGCAACGACACGGTCTGCCTGCCTGCGCAAAAGTCAAAAGGTTGATCACGAACCTGTTGACTTTCGTACAAAACTGGGCTATACTGGATGCATCGTGCGCAACACGTGCCGTCACACAAGGGAAGGAGGCAGACCATGAAGGGCTTTAGCGACTATGCCACGTACGATGGGCTCGGCCTGGCTGCTCTGGTGCGCACGAAGCACGTCACGCCGGCCGAGCTGGTCGAAGAAGCAATCAGCCGCATCGAAAAGGTCAACCCCCAACTCAACGCGGTGATTTACAAGATGTACGACCTGGCCCGGCAAGCGGCCGAGGGGGACCTGCCCGACGGCCCCTTCAAGGGGGTCCCATTTCTGCTTAACGACCTGGCGGTGGCCTACGCGGGCGTCCCCTTGCGCAGCGGCAGCCGCTTTCATCGCGATTTCGTGCCCGACCACGACTGCGAGATGGTCCGGCGCTTCAAGGCGGCCGGCCTCATCGTCGTCGGCAGGACCAACACGCCCGAGTATGGGTTGGTGCCGGTGACGGAGCCGGAACTATATGGCCCATCGAACAACCCGTGGGACCTGACCCGCACGACAGGCGGTTCCAGCGGTGGTTCGGCCGCCGCCGTGGCCGCCTACATGGTGCCCCTGGCTCACGGGAACGACGGCGGCGGGGCCCTCCGTATCCCGGCTTCGTGTTGCGGCGTGTTTGGCTTCAAGCCGACCCGGGGCCGCAACCCCATCGGCCCCGACCTGGCCGAAGGCTGGCAGGGGATGGTCTGCGACCACGTCCTGACCCGCTCGGTGCGCGACAGCGCCGCCATGCTCGACGCCACCGCCGGCCCGGACGTGGGCGCTCCGTATTACGCGGCCCCCCCGGCGCGTCCTTTCTTGAGCGAGGTCAATGCCGACCCCGGCAAACTGCGCATCGCCTTCACTGCCAGGCCACTCTTGTCGGCCGTCATTCACGAGGACTGCATCAAGGGGGTAGAGGCGACGGCCAAGCTGTGCCAGGACCTTGGCCACGAGGTGGTGGAAGCGGCCCCGCAGATTGACGGTGAGGCATTCGCCGGGGCTTTTTTCACCATGGTGTGTGGCGAAACGCGGGCTGAAATCGAGGAGGCTGAGGTGCTCATGGGACGCCAGGCGACGGCCAGGGATTTCGAGCCCGCCACCTGGGTGGCGGGGTTGCTGGGCAGGCAGATCACGGCGGCCGAGTTCTCCAGGGCAGTGCGGCTGCTCATGCGCAGCGGCCGGCAGGTGGGGCAGTTCTTCGAAGAGTACGACGTGCTGCTGACCCCCACGCTGGCCATGCCACCGATGGTCACGGGCACGCTGCAGCCCAAGGGGGCCGTGATGCGCGCCATGAAGGTGCTGGGCATGCTGAATGCCGGTGACCTGATCAAGGCGGTGGCTGACGTAGACGCGCTCGCCGGACAGATATTTGAGATTATGTCCTACACCCCCTTGTTCAACGCCACCGGCCAGCCTGCCATGTCGGTCCCGTTGTACTGGAACGCGGAGGGGCTGCCCATCGGCATGCACTTTGCCGGCCGGTACGGGGACGAAGCGACGCTGTTCCGCCTGGCAGGCCAACTGGAACAGGCCAGGCCCTGGCTCGACCGCCCCCCGCCCATCTGTGGCTGAGGCGACGAAGCGAGGAGGGGGGCAGGCCCTCACCCCCGGCCCCTCTCCCAAGGCTGGGAGAGGGGAGAGTCTGAGTGTGGAAGGTTCCCTGGAAGGAGTGTGAGAGATGAGAGCTAAGGTCTGGAGAATTTCCCTATTGACGCTCGCGCTCGTCACCGTGCTGGTGTGCACACGCTGGGAGAGCGCAGGTGCGTCAGAACACAGGAACGTCTCGCGCCTGGTGGTGCCAGGCTCGAGTGAAGGTGCGGCCATCTTCATCAATGAGGTCCTGCCCAACCCTATGCCGGGGGAATACGAATGGGTGGAACTGCGCAAGACAAGCCTCGTGTACGTCTACCTGCCCCTGGTCCTCAGGAACAGCGGTGGTGCATCTGGATCCACCCACTTGCCTACCCTGCCCATAAGCCCACTCCGAGCGTCGGCCGGTCCCACCGACATCAGCGGTTGGGGGATCAGCGACGTGGATGGCAGTGTCTATACCATCCCCGAGGCCTTGCCTCCCGTGCCGTTTGGGGGGTACGTCCTAATTCGCTTCGACGGGCAGGGTGCTGCGGCCGATGACTATAACTTTTCCGACGGCCTGGCCGTGCTCCACACGCCGCCCGGCCTGGTCCACGTCTTCGAGGACGGGGCCGACCAGGTGGCGCTCTACGCGGCGGACATCGTTGACTTTGTGGCCTACGGCGCTCCAGCCGGAGACGACGACGACGCAGCAGTGATGGCCGGCCTCTGGGGTGACGATCTATACACCGGCCCGACGGTGCAGGTGCCCGGCGGCGAGGTACTGCTGCAGGGTGGGTCCGTAGGGCTCTATCCCGGCAGCGACGACAACTCTCTGGACGACTGGGCCATCTACCGGCCGGGCGAAACGAGCCCGGGCGCACGCAACCCGGCCCCCGCCCCCTACTTCCGCAATCCGCCCGACGGCATTCACACCACCGATCGTCGCATCCCCTTTGGCTGGTCCAACGTCCGCGACGCGGCCGGCTACCACTTCCAGTTGGCGACCGCGCCTGACTTTGGTGCGTTCGTGGCGGACGAGTGGCTCACCGGTACGATCTTCATCCCGCCTGCAGACCTGCCGGACGACACCTACTACTACCGCGTGCAGGCGCAGCGCTCCGATGGTGCCGCCAGCGGTTGGTCGGCGGTGGGGGAGGTGACGGTGTTCAGCGTCGTGAGTGGACGGACCCTGGCCCCTCACGCGCAGGTCGTGCTGGGAGTGACCGCCCAGCTCCAGCACAAGGACTCGCGCATGTTGTGTGTGGACGGCCACAGTCGCACCGGCCAGGATCGCTGGGACTCGGCCCACGAGAACGATGGCGACTGGGTGGTGGGCAACGGCACCCCCTTGCGTAGCAATCCACACGACGACAAGTATTGCACGCGGGCCGCCATCTCGATGATCGTGGACTTTTACGGTGGGAACCTCAGCCAGGACCGCATCTCCTACTATCACTACGACGGCGGCGCACCCGAGGACGACCTGGGCCATGGGGTGGGCATGTGGCCCGACGAACTGTGCACGTTCGGCAGCGGCACGGCCGGCGACGACGACGTTCTCCGCTGGGCGATGAACGGCGCGGCCAACACCTGCAAGCGGGGTAAGCCTGCCTTCAGCGATGTCCGTACCTGGATTGACGCCGGGCGGCCGATCCTGATCGTCGAGAACAACGACGGGCACAGCGTGGTGCTGGATGGCTACGACACCAACGGCAACCTGGCCCACCGCGTGGATCCCTGGACGGGCACTGCCAGTTGGTACAGCTATGCTTCCTGGAACATCAGCGAGTACCACTGCCCGGCCATCGCCACGCCGCGCTCCGACGAGGCCAGTTTCTCCGCCGACAGCGACAACGACGGGGTCACGGACTTTGACGAAGTCAACCGCCTCAGCACCAGCCCCAACGATTCCGATGCGGATGACGACTGGGTGACCGACAAGTGGGACCTGTACGAGGTCTACTTAAACGCGGCCGGCAATTATGCGCTCAAGCCGGGTGGGGCCGACATGGACAGCGATGGCCTGCGCAAAGAAGTGGACCCCGACAACGACGGCGGCGGCACGGTGGATGGCTGCGAGGATATGGACTATGACGGCCGGCTGGACGCTGGCGAGACGAACAACTTTAGCGCCGGGGACGACACCCCTTGCGTGCCTCTGTTCGACATCCGTAGCCCCCTCAAGACGGCGACCGCCGAGGTCGGGGACAAGAGCGCGCCCGACAAGCTGCTGGTGCGCGTCCTGGTCGCCGTCCCGCCGGCCGCCGGGTCGCTCACGTTGGGCAGTTCCGACTTTGCGGTCAAGGTCGAAGGGACGGCGGCGGCGATCGTGGTGCCGCCCTACCGCGTCGGCGACGAGTACTGGCTGATCGTCCAGCCACCGACCAAGACCACGGCAGGCTACTATGATCTGAGCGTGACGCTCCAGGCCACCCGGACCGACACGGAGGCAGACGCCGTGCATTACTCCGACATGGCGCGTGGGCCGGTGGACGAGGTGCTGGTGGTGGACAACTCGGGCAGCATGGCGCTATACGACAAGATGCCGTCAGCCAAGAACGCCGCGCGAGCCTTCATAGATCGCTGGAAGCAGCAGGACATGGTGGGGGTGGTGGCCTTTTCTACCACGGTGGGCGTGCGCCTGCCGCTGACGACGATCACCAGCACGAGCACGCTGACCGCCGCGCGCGCAGCGGTGAACGCCATGCCTGACGCTCCGGACGCATTCTGGTACACGGCCATCGGCAGCGGCCTGCTGGAGGCCAAGAAGCAGCTTGCCGCCGGCGGGGCCGGCCACCCCCAGTCCATCGTCCTGCTGAGCGACGGTATGGAGAACGTCAGCCCTCTGTGGAACACGACTGGCTCGAGCGTGCAGGCGGCCTTAACCGGCTGCAGCATCAAGGTGCACACGGTGGCGCTCGGCCCGTCGCAGGCGAGCTGGCGCTCCTTGCTGCAAGACATCTCAAGCCACGCCTGCAACGGCGATGGGCAGGCCTTCCACACCTCCGGCGGCGAGACCAGCCCGACCGTGGCCCGCGCGCCAGGCGCCATCTCAGCGCTGTTCCCGGTGGAGCTGGGCAACCGGCTGGCCGACATCTACCTCTCGATCGCTGAACTGGATG
>DATKWP010000064.1:0-2723 GCA_035529535.1 Anaerolineae bacterium
GCCACCTTGTAAGTCGAGCCCCAGGCGCAGCGCAATGTCCCGCTGAATTGCCGGTTGCCAGAAGACCAGGTTCCTGACCCAGTCTGGATGTTGGATGTTCAGGTCCACATACAGGGCCACCAGCGCGATGACGATGATGACGACAATTTGCCAGGTCTCTGCTTTTCTCATACGGTTCCTTTCTGTCGGGCAATGTGACAAGTGGGGGGATTATAATCGCGGGAGGCGGTTGTGTCAATTCAGGGAGCAGTGGGTCTGCCATCCTGTCCCTCCTTCGGATTCGTTGACCTATCCAGCCCAACGCGCAAGGTTGACGTAGCCATCGGTGACTGGCCCATTGTCTGTTCCCGGCAGCACCATGTGTACCGCCATGCGCTCGATCTGGTAGCCCCACTGTAACAGTCGCTCCAGCGCCCAGGTGTGACTCGCGTTCACCGGCAGCGTCACCACTCGCTTGTCGTGGAGGCGAGTCAGTGCCTCGGTCGCGCTGAGCATGGCGCGGAGTGTATCGTCCTCCGTGTAGTCCGGGTGCAGGGCGAGGACTTGCACGCTTGCACGCTCGCTGCTCCAACCTTCAATCGTACTCACCAGTCCTACGACGCTCATGCCGATCGCGCCTGCGCCATCGGTCAGCACGAGCGTCTCGCCCAGACCATGCCGGGCATTGGAGATGACCTCTTTCGAGTAGTCTAACCTGGGCTGGATACGGCCGGTGGCCTCCCGCAGGTCGGCCAGCCACCGTTCGTGCGTCCTGGCGTCGGCCGATGACCAGTGCGACAGGCCCGTTTCTTCCATGGTACATGGTTCGAGCGTCTTGCTCAGCAGAAGGGTTGGGAAGCGGGCCTGGAACCCCCGGCGCAGGTAGAGGCCCAGGTTGTAGGGACTCTCGGGCATGGTCTCCAGCCCCATGACCCGGCCTGGGTCCTGGCGCAGATATTCCAGGCTGGCACTGATCAACTGCTGGCCGATCCCATGCCCCTGGTATTCGGGCAGCACGGCGAAGGTGCCGAACCAGCCCACACCGCCCCAGGTGCGAGAGAAGATGAACCCCACCACGCGGTTCCCGTAGGGACTGCGGGCATCCTCTTCGGCAATAAAGCACCCTGGGGGATCCTTCTCCAGGCTGGCCAGCACGTTGGTGCGCGTGCGGCGGTACCTTTGGGCGGTCTCGCCTTTCACCTGTCTTTCCCACGTCCAGAAAGCGAGCGCATCTATGTCGCGGATAGCGTCTGCATCTTCTTCGCGCATCAGTCGGACTGTGATCATTGGTTGCGGCCTCCAATTCGGTCTTTGTTCCAGCACACAGCCGGGCTCCCCGTCAGCCAATCTTCCGAGCCACGACCATACGCACCGGCCCAAACGGGACATAGTACCCTTGAGTATCCAACTGCCGTTTCACCTCTACGGCCATACGGCTGCGAACCTCGGTACGGATTTGATCGTGCGCTGCCTGGCCGGAGGCGCGCGCCTGAGCCAGCCAACCTTCAGCATACAGTGCGATTGCCCGTTCTGCTACCTGGCGGTTCCAGCGCACGTCCAGGGCGCGCTCGCCGCAATCCGTCACTGCTACTGGCAACTCGTCGAGCAGGGCATCGAATCGCTCAACCGGGAATTCGTCGAGCAGGGTCAGCATTCCATCAGGAGAAAGGACGCGCACTGCTTCGGCGACCACCTCCCGTACGCCTTGTTCACCGAACCCAATCTCGACGTCCTGCAGCCCTAGGAAGCAACTGGCCGATCCCAGTGTGCCATCGGCGAAAGGGAGACGCCGGGCGTCAGCCTGGACGAGCGCGGCCCTTACTCCTGCCTCGGCCAGCAACGGTTGGGCCAGTGACATCCCCTCCCTTCCCTCCTTCCTCTCCCTCCCTCCGCATCCTCATCGCCGACGACCACCTGGTAGTCCGCGAGGGGTTACGTGCCATCCTGGAGGCGGCTCCAGACATGGTGCTGGTGGGCGAAGCAGCCGACGGCGCCGAGGCGGTACAGTTGGCAGGTGCTCTCTTGCCTGACGTGGTGTTGATGGACCTGCGCATGCCCAACGTAGACGGCATCGAAGCCATCCGGCAGATCAAGGCCCGCTATCCAGCAGTGGAAATCGTCATTCTGACTACCTACGACGACGACGAGTACATCGTGCGGGGCTTGCGCGCCGGGGCGCGCGGGTACCTGCTCAAAGATACCGGCCGCCAGGCGCTGTTCGAGGTGATCCGGGCGGCGGCGCGGGGCGAGTCGCTGTTGTCGCCAGCGGGGGTCCAGAAGGTCGTGGCCCACCTGGCAGAGCCTGAATCGGTCGGGGTCAAGGGATTGTCGGAGCGTGAGCGGGAGGTGTTGGCCAACAAGGAAATCGCGACGCGCCTGTACATCACCGAGCGCACGGTCAAGGCCCACGTGTCGAGCATCTTTAACAAACTTGGCGTGAACTCCCGCACCGAGGCCGTGGCCGTCGCGCTCCGCAGCGGCCTCCTGCCCGATGGTGCGGATGAGGCCGATGAGCACATCGGGTACACCCGTAGGTCATCCAGATGACGCCGATGAGTACATCGGTGAGGCCCATCGCTCCTTCTCCTCACAGGGCGTTCAGTGCCTGTTCCAGGTCGCCCAGGATGTCCTCGATGGCTTCGATCCCTACCGATAGGCGTACCAGGCCATCGCCGATGCCGATGCGGGCGCGTTCCTGGGGGCTCAGCGCGCGGTGGGAGGAGTGGGCCGGATAGAGAGCCAAC
>DATKWP010000065.1:0-2401 GCA_035529535.1 Anaerolineae bacterium
GCGCGCAGTTTGAGCGCGGTCTTCATCACCTGGTCGGCCAGGGCCAGGTAGCCTTCCTCGCCCAGGTAGTGCATCACCGCCCAGGCGGCGGCGATCGGCCCGCCCGGGCGCGTGCCGGCCATGGTGGCCGAAGCATAGATGCCCCCCGGCCAGTCAATGCAGGCGAAGAACTGGTGGCGGCGCAGCCCGCCGTCGCGGTACAGAACCACCGAGGCTCCCTTGGCCGCATAGCCGTACTTGTGCAGGTCGGCCGACATCGAGGTCACACCGGGCACCTGGAAGTCGAATTCCGGCACCGGATAGCCCAGGCGCCGCAGGAAGGGCAGTTCGAACCCGCCCACGCAGGCATCCACGTGGCACAGGAGGCCGTGCTCCTGGGCCACCTGGGCGATCTCGGCGATGGGATCCACCACCCCATGCGGGTAGGAAGGGGCGGAGCCGACCAGCAGGACGGTGTGGGGAGTGATGGCCGCCCGCATGCGCTCCACATCGGCGCGCAAGTCCGGCCCCACCGGCACGCGCACCGGCCTGACGCCAAAGTAGTGGGCTGCCTTCTCAAAGGCCGGGTGCGCCGTGACCGGCAGGACCATTTCAGGGGCCTGCAGGCCGGGCTTGTGCGCCTGCCCCCATTCCCTGGCTGCCTTGACGGCCATCAGGATGCTTTCCGTGCCGCCGGAGGTCATGTTCCCTACTACCTGCTCGTCACCGCCGAGCAGGGCGGCCGTCATGGCGACGACCTCCGTCTCCATTTTGCGCAGGCTGGGGAAGACGCTGGGATTGAGGGCGTTCTCGCAGAAAAAGAGCGTATAGGCGTCTTTGAGCAGGGAGGTCAGTTCGTCGTCCACGTGGTAGACCAGGCTAAAGACCCGGCCCTGTCGCCACTGAGCGTCTTGCTGGCGCAGAGCTTTCATCGCTTCCAGGACTGCTTCCTTGTTCTTGCCCTGGGCTGGAAGGTGGATCATGGATGTGCTCCTATGTTGCGTCCTTGGCCATGCGTCCGCTGGCAAACCTGGACAGGGGGTTACACGCTGCGCCAGAGTATATCACGTTCGTGTTGGCGCGCAACCAAGACCTGGCAGGTTGCGGGCGAGTACGCCCGGCCTAAACCTGCCAGGTCTAGAGGACTCTGGGCGACTTGCGCGGGGGGACGGGATAAGGTAGAATCTCATACCATGAACTACTACCTCAGCCAAGAGATCCACGAACAACCGCAAGTCCTCTCCCATTTGCTGGACCGGGAGGCCCCGGCCGCCGCGCAGATTGCGGCGGCCATCCGTGCTCGCGACGTGCGCTACGCCGTCATCGCCGCGCGGGGTACCTCGGACAACGCGGCCCGCTATGCCCAGTACCTCTTCGGTGCGGCGGTGGGCTTGCAGGTGGCGCTGGCGACTCCCTCGCTGTTCAGTGTCTACCATACGCCGCCGCAGTTGCGCGACGCGCTGGTGCTGGGCATCTCCCAATCGGGCCAATCGCCCGACATCGTCGCCGTCGTCGAGGAGGGCCGGCGGCAGGGGGCGCTGACCGTGGCCGTGACCAACGAGCCCGATTCGCCGTTGGCCCACGCTGCCGATCACGTGCTCCTGTTGGGTGTAGGTGAGGAGCGGGCCGTGGCCGCCACCAAGACCTACACTGCCCAACTGGCGGCCCTGGCGCTGTTGGCCGTGCAACTGGCCAACGATGGCGAGCGGTTGGCTGCGCTGCGGAGCGTGCCAGGGGCGGTGGAAAAGACGCTCGCGCTCGAAGAGTCCATCGCGCAAGCCGCCCAGCGCTACACCTACGCCACCGCGTGCGTCGTGCTGGGCCGCGGCTACAACTACGCCACCGCCTTCGAGATCGCGCTCAAGGTGAAAGAGTTGACCTACATGGTCGCCGAGCCCTACTCCTCGGCCGACTTTCACCATGGCCCCATCGCCGTCGTCGAGCGTGGCTTCCCCGCCATCGTCGTCGCCCCCCAGGGCGTGGTCTACCCCGACATGCGCGCGCTGGCCCGCGCACTGGCTGAGCGGGGGGCAGAACTCGTCGCCATCTCTGACCAGGACGAACTGCTGGGCATGGCCCGCACGCCGTTGCGGCTGCCGGTCGCCTTGCCGGAGTGGCTCTCGCCGTTCACCTGCATCCTGCCGGGGCAGTTGCTGGCGCTGCACGTCACCCTGGCCAAGGGCTACGACCCCGACCATCCGCGCGGGCTAAAGAAAGTCACCGAGACACGGTGAATGGTTGAGAGGGACATGCTGGAACTTCAGGTGCTACCCGTCGGTGAATACGCTGCCAACTGTTACCTGCTGACCTGCCCCGAGACACACCGGGCGTTGCTGGTGGACCCAGGCGCGGACCCGGAAGCGGTGCTGGGGCTATGCGCAGGCGTGCGCGTGACCCGCATCTTGCTGACCCACGGCCACTT
>DATKWP010000066.1:0-5548 GCA_035529535.1 Anaerolineae bacterium
TCTCGAAGCGCGCCCGTTTGCCGGGCATCATTGGGTTGATCCTGGGCGGGCTCCTCGTCGGCCCGCACGCCTTGGGCCTGTTGACGACCAGCCTCACCATAGAGCTCTTGGCCACCGTCGGCCTGGTCTACCTGATGTTCAGCGCCGGACTGGAGATTGACTTGCACCAGCTTGGCCGCGTGCGCCACAAGGCCCTGGTCTTCGGCCTGTTGACGTTTGCCATTCCCCAGCTTGGCCTGACCGCGCTGGGCCGTGCGCTGGGCTTCGGCTGGGCCAGCTCGATCCTCCTGGGGTCAACCTTCGCCTCCCACACGTTGATTGCGTACCCCATCCTTAGCCGTCTGGGCATCGTGCGCAACGAGGCCATCGCCGTAGTTGTGGGAGCCACCGTCTTCACCGACGTGGCCTCTCTGCTGGTGTTGGCCATCGTGGCTGGCACCCAGAGTGGCGGGGTGTCCGCCCTCTCCCTGGTGCGCTTGATTGTCCTGATGATCGGCTACACCCTGCTCGTCCTCCTGGGACTGCCCCGCATCGGCAAATGGTTCTTTCGCCGTTTCAGCAGTCGGGACGTCGAGTTCCAATTCGTGCTGGTGGCCCTCTTTGTGGCCGCCCTACTGGCCGAGCTGATCGGTATGCACGCCATCGTCGGCGCCTTCCTGGCCGGCCTGGCCATCAACGCCACTCTGCCCGCCCACAGCGCTGTAGGCGGCCAGATTCTGTTCCTGGGCGAGTCCCTGTTTATCCCCATGTTCATGATCTACGTCGGCCTGATCATCAACCCGCTGGCCTTCGTGACAGACAGGCAGGCCCTGCTGCTCGGCCTGGCGATGACGGCCGGCGTCTACGTGACCAAGTTTGCCGCGGCGTGGGTCACATCTGTCATCTTCCGCTACTCCCGCGACGAGCTGCTGACCTTTTGGGGGCTATCGCAGGCCCAGGCCGCGGCCACGGTGGCCACCATCCTGGTCGGCGTGGAGATCGGCCTGTTCCCCATGGCGGTCTTTAACGGAGTGATCCTTTCGATTCTGTGCACCTGCATCACCTCGCCCCTGCTGGTACAACGCTTCGGCTCACGCCTGCACCCAACGGAAGCACCCCACGAAAAGAAGCCCCTCTTCGACAGGATCTTGGTGCCCATCGCCAATCCACAGACCGAGGAACACCTGCTTACCCTGGCGGACATCCTGAGCCGCAGCGCCGAAGGCACGTTGTTGCCACTCCACGTGGCAAAGGAGGTCAATGGGCGAGTTGTCGGCCTGGAGCACCAGCAACGGTTGCTGGAAAGGGTGCCGGAAATCCTCAAACACCCGGAAACCCGCATACAGCCGGTACGCCGGGTGGCAGTATCCATCGCCAGGGGTATCCTGCACGCGGCGATTGAGAACGAAGCCTCGCTGATCATCATCGGCTGGCATGGCAAACCCACCTTCAGCCAGGGCATCTTCGGCTCTGTGCTGGACAAGGTGATCTGGAATGCGACGGTGCCGGTGCTGGTGGGCCGGCTGACCATACCCATCAATGCCGTGAAGCGGGTCGTACTGGTTGCCCCGCCCAACAGCCTCACCCTTGGATTGGCCCGCAAGACGTTGGAGGTAGTTCTGGCCATTGCCCGGGCGATCAACGTGCCCTTGCTCATAATGGCTACGCGGCGTTACGCAGTCAGGTTACGTGACGAATTGGGAAAATTGGGGCTCGAGCAGCCGTACAAGATCGCTTACCTGGAGGAAGCAATCCGAGATGTGGTGGACGAGGCAGGCCCACAGGACCTGATCCTGGTCACCACCATGGGGTCGCGCCTGCGCTTTCGCTCGAGCCTGGGGGATATCCCAGAGCAACTGGCCGCCGCCATGCCTGGTCCCATTGTGGTCATCCACTATCCCTAGCACTAGAGCCCCCTGCACAGGTGGTAGATGAACGAGCTGCCGATTGAGAATGCACTGACCGCCGTCGCGCGATGGGATGAAGCCCGCCGTCGCGAGATCCTGGCGGAGGCTCCGTGAAACGCAGCGCATCGGCGAGTCAGCGAGCCTGTCCTGAGCGCGGGCGAAGGATCAGCGAATCAGCGATACAGCGTGCCGGGTGGCGGCGGCTGGCGGCAGCGTTGGGTTGGACACGCTCGAGTTACGTGCTACTGAGCGTGTTTCTGGCGACCGTCCTCGTGATCGGGGTCGTGTGGTGGCCACTGGCGAAGGAGGCGCTCGAGTACGTGGACTGGAGCCGCCCGCTGTGGGCCCAGGTGGACTGGCTGCTGTGGGGCATCTTTGCCGCCATGTCGCTCCTGATCATGGCCGGGGCCGACCTGAAGGCCGACGCCCTGATCGTCCTGGTAGGACTGGCCGGGGGGTTGGTGATCGAAAGTTGGGGCACCCAGACGGAGTTGTGGACCTACTATACGCAGGAGCGGCCGCCGCTGTGGATCATCCCGGCCTGGCCCATCGCCAGCCTGTCCATTGACCGGCTGGCGCGCCTCTTGCAGCGGCTGGCGCCCGCCCTGCCCCGTGCCGTGGTGCGGGGCGCGTACTGGCCGGTCTTCGCGGCGTTCTACGCGCTCATGCTGGCCTTCGTGTGGCCGGCGGCGGGCAAGTCGCTCACCCTGGCATCGCTGGCCCTGTGTGCGCTCTTGATCCTGACGCCAGCCGACCACCGGCTGGCGCTGCTGACGTTCGCCGCCGGAGCGGGCCTGGGGTATTTTCTCGAGCGCTGGGGTACCACGCGCTTGTGCTGGACCTATTACACCCGCCAGGCGCCGCCCCTGTTCGCCGTGCTGGCGCACGGCATGGCCGCAGTCGCCTTCTGGCGGGTGGGGTTATTGTTCAACAGGGTCAGCGCGACACTGCGCGGTCTGCGGAAGGAAGGGACAACATGCTGCACTATGGAACAGGCTGGCAGAAGCACTGACGCAAAGACCCGAACGTGACGACAGGGCAGGTAACTACCCTGCCGACCACAACCAATGCGATGACTCTTTACCCCTGAATCCGATCCTGAAACGCAGGGTCTGGAACCTCGCTCTGTTCACTGACCCACCACCAACAAGGTCCTTGCTCAGGTATCTCTTTACAGTAAGTGACCCACCCCCTTTTCGCTGGCTGACGACCTAATGCACAGGCTGGCTCTTCAATCATTCGAGGGGGAACACCACCCATCTCCGACAGTACTTTCATGGTCTTCGTCAAGTATTTGCAGGTCATTGGTACCTACTTGTTCTTAAGCTGCTCAACCAGGCGCATTCCAAGAATCGGACTGTGAATAGCTCAGTAATTACCACCCCAGGCTTGTCTTACCCGCGATCTTCGGATGCTGTTGCACACCGCGCACGAACTTAGCTACCATATCTTGGGCCCCGTGCCCATTCGTGAAAGCGTTCTCAGCCTGTTCGGCAACAATGGATAGGTGAGTTACGTCGCCAGCCGAGGAAATCCTGACTTCTATAGCGCCTCTAATTCTATTAAGCCAAGCCCAGGCGGATGCCCATCTGCCTTCTATTCTACCAGTCGTGCGTTCAACGGTAGTGATTTCTACTAGCTTACCAAGGACCTCGACACAAGCCTGAGCAACAACAGCAGGGGGAGACTGAATGGCAATCTCCTCTTGAACGGACGAGTTTGGATACAATGACCCTGGACGCATAATGCCTCCCTATCTTTGCGTTGTCACTACATAACAACCAACTCCCGCCTGCCCCGCCAACCATAACCAAGCGGTGTTTGGTCAAACTGTTACCGCCTCAAAAGCAACCCGCAACTGCTCTGGCTTCGGAACCAGGAAGTTGAGTTTTTCAAAGCCGATAACGCGCCCTGACTTGTCTTTCATCAAAACAACCTCGTCACCTGTCTCTTCACAGATATATTCATCCTTCGGGTCGCTAAACCAGACGGTGAGCGTATTGCCTACCTGGTCGTAGAATACTTTTACTTGGGCCATACTCGTACTCCTTCCTTGATAGTGCCGGTCGGATAGGATGTAATCAAGAATCCTTCTTCATTGAGCCGCTTTGCCACTGCACAGATCCACCGTCCCACGCGTTCCAACTTGTAGAACAGATACACAGCAGGATCACTCCGACTCAGACGAATCTCGTCTGGATTCTTCAGCGTTTCTTTTACATCCCACTCACGTGCTGCCATCACTGGGTGCTTGATGGTAGTAATCAGTTCCCAATAAGAACAGGTTACACGCACACAGAAACCAAGCGGTGTCCAGACTTCAAAAAGCAAATTGCCTGTGGAGTAATCATCATTCATGCTGTCCTCGTCATCCATGAGCAGTCTACTGCACAGCGTTCAGGGCAGTTCCACCACCTTGGCCGTCATCTGGAACTGGCTGGAGTCACAAGATTATTATTGCAGTGTGATACCAGTATAGCGCGACCTTGCGTAAAAGTCAATCAGGTTGGCGCTGGTGTCTCAACCCAAGCACGTCACCGCCCCCTGCTCGCAGTTGGCGCACTCGAACTGGATGTGTGATATTGCAGAATGGTCAACATGTGGAAGTCACCGGCAGGGAACTTGTTCGACAACCGACTTGCTAAAGGACTTGCATAGGATAGAGATAGGAGTATACTGACATACGAGAGCCTCTGCTCCTGAGTATTCGACGGAACCGCCGCAAGGTGTGGCCGATTGACACACCCGGCATCCAGCGCAAGAGGAGAACATGGCCCATGCTCGCCACCTGGCCCTGGAAGACCTGCGTTTAGCGCGCGATCCTGACCATCTCCTGGCGCTCTTTCGCAAACTGGCCTATCGGGTCGAGCCGGAACTCGTGCCCCTCGACCCGCTGGACCTCGAGTTCCCCGACCGGGCCGGTATTCAGCGCTGCTCCCTCCTGGCCGACCATCCCGGCCCGCCCGGCCTGCAGGTCTTCCTCTTCGAGTTGGACGGTGTGCGCATGGCAGAACTGCGCCTCCTGGCGCGCGACCTGCTGGCGCGCCCCGGCCATTACCTCTTCGTCGCCGTCCCCCCCTCAATCCCCCCCCGCATGCGGGGGGGAGAAGGGGGGGGACACCCACGTCCGTGCCCGCATCAATCAGGGGGGACCCGGGCTGCAAACGGAAATCGCCCGCGGCCAGGTCCACGAACCGGGGATCCACGGAAGATTCGCCCTCGCCGAGTGCGCCGCTGTTGACCTGATCGGAGGTGTAGGTCTCCCCCTGGCCTCCCACCACGTGGATCGCCACGACGAGGGCGTTCAGGCCGGATGCACCGCCCCAGTCGTTGTGCGCGGTCTCCACCTGCCACACCATCCCTTCGACCATCAAAGCCAGCCCCCGCCAATCGGCACGGCCGTTGTCGTAGGCGATGTTGTTCTTGAAGACGAGCCGGCTATCGCCAGGCGTGCTGTAGCTGCCGTACGCATCAGTCACCCAGAACCCGGCGTCCGTGTTTCCCACGGCGACGTTGTTGTAGAACTCGACGTGCCAGCAGCCCTCGTAGCACAAAAAGCCCGACGAGGAGCCCTTCCCGGCCCAGTCGGCGCCATTCCGCCAGGCGATGTTGTTGCGGTAGGCGACGTGATGCGAATCCGAGTTGATGGAAAAGCCGGCGAC
>DATKWP010000067.1:0-7640 GCA_035529535.1 Anaerolineae bacterium
CCTCCCGCAGGGTACGATAGGCCGTTTGAACCCGCAGGAGGGTTATCACAGACGAAGGAAGGGACACATGGCGCGCTTACACGAGTATCAGGGCAAGGCCCTTCTGGCGCACAAGGGTATCCCGATTCCCCAGGGCCGGGCGGCCGGTACCCCCGACGAGGCACGCCAGGTCGCGGCCGAGATCGGTGGGCCGGTCGTGGTCAAGATCCAGGCCTGGGTGACCGGCCGGGCCGGCCTGGGCGGCATCCGCTTCGCCCAGACGCCTGACGAGGCGGCCCAGGCGGCCGTTTGTATGCTGGGGATGCGGGTGGGTGGCTTTACCGTGGACAAGGTGATGGTGGAGGGGAAACTCTCCGTCGAGCGAGAGTTCTACGCGGGCGTCATCGTCAGCGACCGGGAGCGAGCGCCGGTGGTGATGTTCTCCAGCGTCGGCGGCACCGGCATCGAGGAGATCGCCCGCCAGCACCCGGATAGCGTCGCCAGTTTGGTGGTGGACGTCGAGCGCGGCCTGCACGACCACGAGGCGCGCAACCTGGTGCGGCGTACCGGCATCCACGGCCGCTTGCAGCAGGACCTGGCCGGGCTGTTGCTCAAGTTATACGGCGTGGCCCGCACCTGGGAAGCCCGCGCGGCCGAAATCAATCCGCTGGTGCTGACGGCCGACGGCAAGTTGGTGGCGGCGGACTGTCGCGTCACGGTGGACGACTATGCCGTCTTCCGCCACAAGGACCTGGGCATCACCTTCGCCCGTGAGTTGGACCGCCCGCCGACGGAACTGGAGCGCATCGCGTACGGTGTCGAGGAAGGGGACTACCGGGGCACCTTTTACTTTATCCAGATGGTCGAGGGTTTCCGGAAAGGGGAGGGGGTGGTCGGCTTCCACGGGGCGGGTGGCGGCGGCTCGATGATGAGCATGGACGCGGTGATCAACGCGGGGTTCCGCATCGCCAACTTCGTGGACACTTCCGGCAACCCGCCGGCCAGCAAGGTCTACCGGGCTGCCCGCATCATTCTCAGCCAGGGGCCGATTGACGGCTACTTTGGCTCCGGCTCGGGCGTGGCCAGCCAGGAACAATTCCACTCCGCCCGCGGCCTGGCGAAGGCATTCCTGGAGGAGCCCCTGATGGTGCCGGCCGTCGTCCGCCTGGGTGGCAACGCCGAGGACAAGGCGGTAGAGATCCTGGAACAGGTCAATGGCCGCATCCCGGCGCCGGTGGAGGGGTACAAGAAGACCGACACCCCCCAGTTCTGCGCTCAGCGGCTCAAGGCGCTGGTAGAGGGGTACACCCCGCCGGCCACCAGGCCGGCAGGGCGCCAGCAGCCGGCAGCGCAGCGTCCCTACGCCTTTGGCACGGTGACCGGCGGCACGGTGACCTACGATCACGCCGTGTGTGCCACCTGCGAGAGCAAGGTGTGCGTGAAGGAGTGCGTGCCGCGTATCCTGGCGCTGAACGAAGATGGCTGCCCGGTGCTGAACATCGCGCCGGAAGAGGCGCAGAAAGGCCGCTGTATCGAGTGCCTGGCCTGCGACGTGGCGTGCTATTTCCAGGGGGCGGGCGGCGGGTACGTGGACCTGCCGATCCCCGGCCTCGAAGAATACCGTCGCCAGCATCAGGGTTAGGAAGCGAGGAAGCGTGAAATGGCGATTCTGATTGATGGAACCAGGCCGGTCATCGTGCAGGGCATCACGGGCCGCGAGGGGCGCGCCCGCGCCAAACTGATGAAGGATTACGGCACCCAGATCGTGGGTGGAGTGACCCCGGGCCGCGGCGGTGAGGAGGTCGAGGGGCTGCCCGTCTTCGATACGGTCGAGGAGGCGTGCGAGAACCTGGGTACGATTGACGTAAGCGTGCTCTTCATTCCCGCGCCCCTGGTGCGCGACGCGGCGCTGGAAGCGATCGGCGCAGGCATCAAATTGCTCATCATCGTGCCGGATCGCGTCCCCATTTACGACGTGCTGGAGATCGTCAAGGCGGCTGATCGGGCCGGGACCAGGTTCGTCGGACCCAACACGCTGGGCGTGCTCAGCCCCGGCCAGGGAGTGCTGGGGATGATAGGCGGGCGCGCAGAATCGGCCCGCGCCTGGTTCTTCCCCGGCCCGGTGGGCGTCTGCTCCCGTTCCGGCGGCATCACCACCTCGATGGCCTACTACCTGGCGCAGGCCGGTATCGGCGCGACCTCCCTGGTCCACGTGGGGGGAGATGCCATCGTCGGGCTGCCGCTGCCGGAGGTGGTGCGCCTGTTCCAGGCCGATCCGGAGACCAAGGCCATCGTGATGTTTGGCGAGATCGGCACCAGCCAGGAGGAGCAGGTGGCCGACCTGATCGAGCGCGGCGAGGTGACCAAGCCCTTGATCGCCTACATCGGCGGGAAGGGGGCCAAGAGCGGCACCCGCTTCTCCCACGCCGGGGCCATCATCGAGGGAGGGCGAGGCACTCGCGAGGGGAAGGTGGCCCGGCTGCAGGCGGCCGGCGCGCACGTGGTCGAGAACTTTGGGGACGTCCCTCGGGTGACCATAGAAATCCTTGCAAAGGTTGGCAACCTTCGCAAGGACTAGCAAGGAGAGAGCAATGGCCGATCTGCACTGGACCACCGCGATTACCTCCATCCAGCCCAATCAAGTGCGGCTGCGGGGGTACCGGATAGACGAATTGATGGGCCGCGTGACCTTCGGGCAGGCGGTGTATCTGGCGCTGAAAGGAGAACTGCCCTCGCCGGAAGTGGGCCGGCTGATGGACGCCATGCTGGTCTCTTCGATTGACCACGGGGCGACCCCTCCTTCGGCGCTGGCGGCCCGTACGGCCGCCTCCACCGGCGCATCGCTGACCGCCAGCATCGGAGCCGGGGTGCTCTCCATCAACCGTCATCACGGCGGGGCCATCGAGGACTGCATGCGGCTGATCCTGGATGGGGTCGGGCGGCTCGACCAGGGGCGCGCCCCGGCGGAAGCGGCGGCCGAAATCCTGGACGAACTCAAGGCCCAGGGGAAACGGGCCCCGGGGTTTGGCCACCGCATCCACACCGACGACCCGCGCACCAGGCGGCTGCTGGCCCTGGCCGATGAATGGGGGCTCAGTGGCAAGGGAGTGACGATGGCGCAGGCCTTGGAGGACGCGCTGGAGAAGAGCCTGGGGCGGCGGCTGCCGCTCAACGTGGATGGGGCCCTGGCGGCGCTGCTGGTGGACCTGGGCTTTCCGCCGGAACTGGGCAATGCCTTCTTCGTCATCGCCCGTGTCACCGGGCTGGCGGCCCACGTCCAGGAGGAGATGGCCCGCCAGCGGCCGATGCGGGCCATTCATCCCACCGACCACGAGTACGACGGTCCCGCGCCGCGCGAAATGGAGTGACCGGGGGCAGGGATCGGGGATTAGGGATCAGGGATCAAGGACCAGGGACCAGGAACCAGGGGTCTGCGTTCATCTGTGTCCTCAAGAATAAGGAGGGTATGAGAATGGGCAGGGAGTTTATTCAGACGATTCTGGCGCGGCGCAGCATCCGCAAGTACACGGCTGAGCCGGTCAGCGAGGCGGACATCCAGACGTTGCTCGAGGCAGCCATGGCGGCTCCCTCGGCTTCGAATCGCAAACCGTGGCATTTCGTCGTGGTGACCGGGCGGCAGATGCTGGACGCGCTGGCCGACGCCCACCCCCACGGTAA
Organism: Anaerolineae bacterium; assembly: GCA_035529535.1. Taxonomy (GTDB): domain Bacteria; phylum Chloroflexota; class Anaerolineae; order B4-G1; family B4-G1; genus DATKWP01. The sequence goes on from DATKWP010000067.1 coordinate 3,658, forward strand.
GATGCTCTCTGAGGCGACGCTGTGCGTCGCCGTGTGCGGCGACCTGGCCGAGGGGGAGCGCTTCTGGGTGCAGGATTGCTCGGCCGCCACGGAGAACCTGCTGCTGGCGGCCACCGCGCTGGGGCTCGGTGCGGTCTGGCTGGGCGTCTATCCGAGGGAAGAGCGGGTGGCGGCGGTGCGCCAGGTGCTGGGCATCCCGGAGACGAGCGTGCCACTCAACCTGATCTCGATCGGCCATCCGGCGGAGGAGAAGGAGCCGCGCACACAGTACGACGGGGCGCGCGTGCATCGGGAGCGGTGGTAGAATAGCGGATTACGTACGATAACGGATTGGGACGGCAGCGAATTCCAGACGCTAACGGACAGGAGTAGGAAAGTGGACGTGCGGGGTTTTCTCGCGTGGGCCGGAGAGACCGGCTTGCTGGTCGAGGTGGAGCGGGCGGTTGACCCGCACCTGGAGCTGGCGCGCGTGATGGCTGCGCTGGAAGGCCGGCCGGTGCTGTTCCGTGCGCTGGCCGGCTTCCCTGGCTGGCGGGCCGTCTCCGGGGTGTGCGCCCGGCGCCAGCACCTGGCGGCGGCGCTGGGGTGCGCGGTGCCCGGGTTGGTGCAGCGCATGGCGGATGCACTGGCCCGCCCAACCCCACCGCCGGTGCTCGACTCGGGCCCCTGCCAGGAGGTCGTCGAGCCACGGGTAGACCTGACCCGTTTGCCCATCCCCCACTATAATCCGCACGACGGTGGGCGCTACGTGACGTCGGGGGTGGTGGTTATCCAGGACCCCGACCTGGGGCGTAACGTTGCTTTCCACCGGCTGATGCTCCTGGACGAGCGACGCTTCGTCGCCCGCGTGGTCGAGGAACGAGGAACGCACACGGCGCTGGGCAAGGTCACCCGCGACCTACCCGTCGCCATCGCTATCGGCTGTCCCATCCAGGTGTTGCTGGCGGCGGCGATGAGCCCGCCCAAGGGGGTGGACGAATTGGGCATCGCCCAGACGTTGGCCCCGACCCCGCTGGTGCGCTGCCAGGCCGTGGACCTGGAGGTGCCGGCCGAGGCCGAGTTGATCTTGGAGGGGCGCATCACGCATACGCTGACCGACGAAGGGCCTTTTCCCGATCTGACCGGAACGATGGACGTCGTCGTGCGCCGCCAGCCGGTGATCGAGATTGACCGCGTGACCCATCGTCGAGACGCGGTTTTCCACGCTCTGCTCCCGGGGGGACTGGAGCACAAGAACCTGATGGGCATGCCCCGCGAACCGACCATCTTCGCCGCCGTCAACGAGGTCTGCCGTTGTACAGGCGTCTACATCACGCCAGGGGGCACTTGCTGGTTGCACGCCGTCGTGCAGGTCGAAAAGCGACACGAGGAGGATGGGCGCCGCGCAATCTGGGCCGCGTTCCAGGGGCATGCTTCACTCAAACACGTCGTGGTCGTGGATACCGACGTGGACCCGTACGACAGTGCGGCCGTCGAGTGGGCGATCGCCACCCGCTTCCAGGCCGACCGGGACCTGGTAGTTCTCACCGACCAGCCCGGAAGCAGCCTCGATCCCTCGGCCACGCACGTGCCGGGCCAGAAGACGCGCACGGCCAAAATGGGGCTGGATGCGACGGCTCCGCTCGGCGAAGCACGGCGAGGATATGAACGGGTGCAGTACGAACCGGTAGACCTATCCCAGTACGACTTGAAGGGCCGCCCATAAGCTGCGGCAGCGACTTGCACAATCGGTTGTTTTGGTGTATCATGATACTCAACCGCAACGGTAGAGACCAAGTCAGAGTGGGGGTGATATCTGTAGCATTGTAAGGCCAGGGAACTACAAGGAGGGAACAATGGACGTCATTAGGGTTGCGGCCTCTTCTCGCTCGACGGCAGTGGCGGGTGCCATCGCGGGCGTCATGCGGGAGCAGGGACATGTAGACGTGCAGGCCATCGGTGCAGGGGCGGTCAACCAGGCGATCAAGGCGGTGACGATCGCCCGGGGTTACCTGGAACTGGATGGGATTGATATCGTCTGCGTCCCTGCGTTCGTGGAGGTGATGATTGACGACCAGGAGAGGACAGCAGTGCGGCTGTGCGTCGAGCGACGAGGCTCTAGCGCCAAGACTGAATAGATCTGTACATTCGTGCACGATGCAACCTCCGACGCTGGGGTTCACCCCGTCGGAGGTTGTTCGTTATCGTCACAGGCGAGGAAGGTCGAGCATCAGTACTTCGAGGGTAAGCCGGGGGTTGGCATTCCGGTTCAGCCGGTCGGCTGCGCTGCGCAGGGCCTCTATCGCGGCGGTGCTTCGTTCCACCCCCAGGCGTTGGGCCTGACTGCGCAGTTCGGTCTGGCGGTCCGCGTTGATGAGGGGGGCCTCGGCACCGGCGGCCACCAGCAGTACGTCGCGCCACCAGCCGATCCACAGATCGAGCGTCTCCTGCGCGGCGATGGGGTCGTGGGCCAGTTTCTCGGCGTAGCGGAAACGCTCCACGGTGGAGGCCCCCAGGAGACGACCCAGGGCATCCAGGTGTTGGGCGCGGCGCTGGAGGGCAGTTCTATCGCTGAGGGTGCGCACGGCCCAGCCCAATCGTCCGCCGGAAAGGTGGGCCAGGAGCCTGGCCTGTTCTGGCTCGGCGTTCCAGCGCTCGGCCAGGGCTTGCTGCACGACTGCCATGGGCAACGGACGGAGGGGGATGTGCTGGCAGCGGGAGACGATGGTAGGGAGGAGGGTGTCGGCATCGCCCGCCAGGACGACGAGCACGACGTAGGGCGGCGGCTCCTCCAGCGTCTTGAGCAGTGCATTGGCGGCGGAGGTGGTGGCCTCCTCGAAGCGGCGCAGGATGGCCACCCGCCAACGGGCCTCCACCGGGGTGAGGGCGAGTTGGCGCTCCAGGTCACGCACCTGCTCGATCTTCAGGTTGGCTCCGGCCCGCTCGGATTCCACGATGTGCAGGTCAGGGTGGCTGCCGCTGGCAACCCGCTGGCAGGCGCGGCACGCGCCACAGGGAGGCTCTCCTGCCCCCTGGCATAGCAGAGCGGCGGCCAGGGCCCGCGCCAGGGTCGTCTTGCCCACGCCCGGCGGGCCGGTGAAGAGGTAAGCGTGGGAGACGCTATCACAGGCCACAGCTCGCTGCAGGAATCGCACGGCCCATGCGTGTCCCACGATGTTCCAGGCACTGTCGGTCTTCATCGGGTAGAATTGTAGCATAATGGGCTGCTCTTGCAAAATGACACCAGGGGTGGTATAATTTGGTCAACTCGGGCGGTTAGCTCAGATGGCCAGAGCGCCACGTTGACATCGTGGAGGTCACAAGTTCAAGTCTTGTACCGCCCACCAGACCGGCTGGCAGCCTCGCTGGCCGGAGAACAGGTACAGAGGTATGCACCGACAGTTTCGAGTTCTTGTCGTAGACGATCAACCCGATATATTGGCGGTCATGCGGGCAATCCTGACAACCGAAGGTTTCGACGTCGTCACCGCTCAGGATGCACTGTCCGGGCTGCGTTCTGCCTATAAAGTTCATCCTGATGCCATCTTGCTGGACGTCATGATGCCCAACGTGGACGGCTTCGAGGCCTGTCGCCGCCTGCGGGAGATGACGGACGTGCCCATCATCTTCGTCACGGCCAAGGGCACGATTGAGGACATCGTCAAGGGCCTTTCGCTTGGCGCAGACGACTACCTGGTCAAGCCCTTCGAGCGTTCGGAACTGGTCAGCCGCCTGGTCGCCAGCCTGCGCCGCGCGGGCGAGCGCACCGACGCGGGCGGCGATTTTCTTTTTCCTGCCGCGTCTATCATGCTGGACTGCGACCGCCATGAACTGGTGATCGGGAAGCGGACCGTGTACCTGACGCCCAAAGAGTTTGAGGTGCTCCGGTTGCTGATCCGCCACGCCGGCAAGGTCCTCAGCACCGACGCGGTCCTGACCCGAGTCTGGGGCCCTGAGTGGATCGGTGAGCCGGACCTGGTGAAACAGTACGTGTACCGCCTGCG
>DATKWP010000068.1:0-2327 GCA_035529535.1 Anaerolineae bacterium
CCCTGGACGACCCCGACGGTGCCTTCGACGTCTGCCGCAAGTACGTGGAGGGGCTGGACGAAAACGAGGCCGTCCAGCGCGCAGTGTTGGAAGCCACCATCCTCTACTGGCAAGGGACCCCGCCGGGCTGGTCCGACGCCGCCGCCTGGCAGACTACAGAACAGGTGATGCGGGAAGCGGGGCTGTTACAGCAGCCGGTGGACGTGAGCCGGGCCTTCACCAACGACTACTTGCCGTGAAGGAGACAAGGAGACAAACCGTGAAGGAGAGTGGGGTGAACGAGCCGCTCCTGGTGGTGGAGAACCTGAGGATGGACTACCGCCGGTCCACCGGCGCTCCCCTCTCCCGACAAAGAAGAAGGAATGGGAGTGAGGGTGCTCCCCTCTCCCCGTCAGGGAGAGGGGCCGGGGGTGAGGGTGGATGGCTGCAGGCGCTGGACGGGATTTCGTTCCAGGTGGCCGAGGGAGAGTTCCTGTGCCTGGTGGGTCCCTCCGGCTGCGGCAAGACGACACTGTTGCGGCTGGTGGCCGGGTTGGAGCGGGCCACGGGCGGCACAGTACGCCTGGCGGGAGAGATCGTGGACCGGCCTCAGCGGGCCGTGGGCCTCGTCTTCCAGGAGCCGACGTTGATGCCCTGGCGGACGGTCGAAGCCAACGTAGCGCTCCCCCTGGAGGTGGATGGATTCCGCAGAGAGGAAGCCTGCCGGCAGGCGCGGGGGCTGATAGACCTGGTGGGACTGGCGGGCTTCGAGGACGCCTACCCCACGCAACTCTCTGGTGGCATGGCCCAACGGGTGGCGCTGGCCCGGGCGCTGGTGCACGATCCCCGGCTCCTGCTGCTGGACGAGCCCTTCGGCGCGCTCGACGCACTGACGCGAGAGCGGATGGGGCAGGAACTTTTGCGCATCTGGCAGGCCCGCTGCCAGACGATGGTGATGGTCACACACTCCGTGCCGGAGGCGGTGCTCCTGGCCGATCGCATCCTGGTGCTCGGCCCGCGGCCCGCCTCCATCGCGGCGGAGGTGGTGGTGGACCTGCCTCGGCCGCGCACCCCCCAGGCAGCGGAGATGCCGGCCTATGGCGTGCTGGCCCGGCGCGTGCGGGAGGCACTCGATCGGGCCGGCGCATAACACAGATTCCTCGCTCCGCTCGGAATGACAACGTTTCCTGTCATTCCGAACGAAGTGAGGAATCCCGGAACGTTTCCTGTCATTCCGAACGAAGTGAGGAATCTCGGAACGTTTCCTGTCATTCCGAACGAAGTGAGGAATCCCAGTACGTTTCCTGTCATTCCGAACGAAGTGAGGAATCTCAGGCAGGTCGAGACTGGCGCCGCAGCAACAGTGGCCCGACCCGGTCAATCAGCCAACCGAAACACAACTCCACCCAGGGGACGAGCCACAAGAGACGCGGTACGTGGGCCACCCGGGCCGGCTTGTTGAGCAAGGACCAGATCCGGTCGGCCACTGCCTCTGGCCGGATGGCCAATCGCTCCGCCGGGATGCGCTTGCCGCCAGGCTGACCTGAAGCCAGGTCGTAGAATTCGGTGTCCACCGCGCCCGCCCTGACGACGCTGATGTGGACGCCCGTACCCCGCAACTCGCGATACAGGGCCGTGGTGAAGGCATCCACGAACGACTTGGTTGCCCCGTACAGCGCCACCCCCTGGCTGGGCAGACTGCCGACGATGGACCCGATGTTGACGATGTGCCCGCTGTGGCGGGTCTTCATATCTTGCAGCAACAGCAGGGTGAACCGCACTACCGCCGAGACGTTGACCTGCAACATCTGCCAGGCCAGCGCCCACGGCATCTCCGTGCCAAAGCCATACCAGCCGAAACCGGCGCTATTCACCAGCACATCTACCGTCTCGTAGGCAGCGCGCACCTCCTCCACCACCCGCAAGCGCTCGTTCTCGTCCGTGATGTCGGCGGTGATCACCAGTGCTTCTCCGCCAGCCTCGCGGATGTGAGTCGCCAGGCTTTCCAGCCGCTCCTGGCGCCGGGCGACCAGCACGACTTTGAGTCCTTCTTGCGCCAACCTTCTGGCCGTCTCCGCACCGATGCCACTGGACGCCCCGGTGATGACGGCCACCTTCCCCCGCCATTCTGCGCCCACCCTGTCCAGCCTGTCATTCCGAACGAAGTGAGGAATCTCGCGCTCTTCATAGTAGGGAGATCTCTTCAGCAGCCAGGGGCGGACGAGGGGGCGAAAGATCCGTGCCAGGTGTCGCCGGTACCCCAGCAGCCCGGCCATGTCCTGGACATAATCCCCCAGGTCGCGCTGCTGGTACTGGAGCAGCCGCTGGCTTTCGGCCGTGTCCAGCCA
>DATKWP010000069.1:0-3534 GCA_035529535.1 Anaerolineae bacterium
GCGCTGCCGGAGCAGCGCCTCGAGCACCCCCCGCAGGCCGCGCTCGCCCAACAGGGCGAACAACGCCACCGCCTGCTCGTCGTCTGCCGCCCAGGCCAGCGCTTCGTCCACCGCCCGGCCGCGCAGGATGTTGGTCTGCCCTTCGTCCAACACCTCGAAGCGCGGGTCCACGCCCGCCTCGGCCGGGTGGGCGCGCAGGATCTCGGTGCATAGGCTGTGGATGGTACCGATGCGCGCGGCGTCCAGCGCGGTGTAGAGGTCCTGCCAGCGGGCGCGTTCCTCCGGTGGGAGGTCGCTCCGCACCAGGTACCGGCGCACCTCCTCGCGTACCCGGTTGCGCATCTGGCGCGCCGCCTTGCGGGTGAAGGTGATGGCGACGATGGAGCGCAGGGGGACACCCTCGGCCAGCAGCGACAGGTAGCGGGCGACCAGGGTGAGCGTCTTGCCGGTGCCGGCCCCGGCGGTGACCGCCACGTCGCACCCGCGCGCCAGGATCGCCGGCCGCTGCTCGGGACTGGGACACATTTGGGCCACAATGGCGGCCCCGGCCTGGTACAGTTCTGGTGGTACCATCACGCCTCCGGCAGGCTGGAAAGCCTGTCCCACTGTCTCCACCTCACGCGCCATCCCGGCTACCCTCCAAAACCCGGCCTGCGCTGCCAGCAGAAGGCCACCGCCGGGCAATAGGGCGGACAACCCCCGTCGGGGGGACGTGGAACGAAGGTGCCATCACGGGCAGCGCGCACCACCTCCCAGGCGTGCTCCACTGCGACGCGCATCGCCTCCTCCGGCCCACCCTCGAAGCCGTCCAGCGTGAAACTGCTCACGCTAGCCTGCTGGACGTGCCAGTAGAACCCTTCGACCGGCTCCCCCAACCCCAACGCCTGGCGGGCCGCCAGCGCGTAAAGAGGCACCTGCAGCTTTTTGCCTTCGACGACCGCCCGCTTGGTAAAGGCCGCCGGGCCGGCGGTCTTGTAGTCCACGATGCGCAGGCGGCCGTCGGGAGAGCGGTCCACCCGGTCAATCAGCCCGCGCAGGCGAAAATGGTCTTCTCCATCGCACACCACCAGCGAGGGCTGGCCGCGCAGGCCAAAGATGGCCTCGTACCGGTAGGGCACAAACTCTCCCTGCGTTTCAGCCAACGCCTCCAGCGAACGGCGCACGTTTTGCTCGATCTCGGCGCGGGTCTCCCGCCACCAGGCGGTCGCCCGGAACCCTTCCTGCTGCGGAGCCGCGTCTAACACTGCCCCTGCCACGGCGGGCAGCGCCGCCAGCAGTTGCGCCAGGTCGGCCGGGTCCTCGACCGCCGGGTAGAGCCGTTCGAAGATGCGGTGGTAGACGTTGCCCAACTGCCGCACGCCCAGCCCCTCGGCCGGCTCCTGGCGCGGCTCCAGGCCCAGGACGTTGCCGACGAAGAAAAAGAACGGGCAGGCGCGGTAGGCTTCAAGGCGGCTGGTGCTCCAGGCATGCGCGGGGCCGAAGCGCTGGGAGAATGGCTCGGCCAGGCCGCTCAGATCGCCATCGTAGGGGGAACCCTGCGCACTCTCTCCGCGCAGGCGGAAGAGGCGGGCGGCCGCCTCCAACGCCGCCAGCCGGGGCGCATCCACCTGGCCCACCCACGCCAGGACGTCGCCGTAGCAGGGGTAAGTCGCCAGGCTCTCCATCAACTCCGGCCACGAACCGGCCAGGGCGGGCGCGGGGACACTCTCGCTGGTCAAGGTCTCCGGCTCCACGTCCACGAGGCGGCGCACCTCCTCCCAGAAGGGGGAGGCCTGCCACTCCGCGCCGTTATCGGCCAGGCGGGGACGGGTGAGGAGCAGCCGTTCGCGGGGGCGCGTGACCGCCTCGTAAAAGAACTCCGTCTCGGCGCTCTCGGTGGAGGGCTCGAGGGGCAGGCCGAACCGCTCGCGCAACTCCCGGCGGTCGGCGTCGCGCAGGAAAGGGTCTTCGTCCAGCGTGGCCGGGAATTCCCCTTCGGCCAGCCCCAGCACGGCCACCGCCCGGAAGGGCAGGCCGCGCGCCTGGACCACGTCGGCGACGAGGACCTCCTCCCGCTCGGGGTGGACCGGCAACCGGTAGGAGGTCGCCTCCACGGCCCCGGCCAGTTCATCGAAGAAGCGGGGAAAGCCCACGGCGGGCGTAGCCAGCGCCTCCTCGGCCCACACCAGCCCACGCAGGACGTCCTTGAGGGCCTGGAGCGCGGCCACGTCCCGCTCCGCCGCCGCTGCGTCCCCTTCCCAGGCCCGGGCGACGACCCGCAAGGCCGCCGGTTCCTGGGGAGCGGTACCCCGCTCGGACTCGAGGGCGGGGTCGGAGCCGATCAGGGCCTCCAGCCAGCCCACGAACTCCCGGTAGGGATGCTGCCCCGGGGGCGGCGTGAGCCGCTGCACGAAGCGCTGGAACTTGCCCCCCAGCAACCGGGCCGCGGGACCGGCCGGCACACCGGCGGGCAGCCCCCGTTCCTCGTCCAGCCCCTGGTCGGACGAGCCCGCGGCTGGCCTCTGGCCGGGCGAGGCCTCGCCTGGTCCTGGGCCCGCCGGGGCCTCGTCGCCCGGCGTACCCGCCGCCATTTCCCTGGAGCGGGCGGCCAGGCTGGCCAGGGACTCCTCCCACTGGGCCAGCCCGCCGATGACACCCCCCCAGCGGGCGGCCGCGTCGAGCGCCTCGGCGTCCTGGGGTGCAATGCCGATGGGCTCCGCGCCCGGCGTACCCGCCACACCCTCGGCGGGCAAGGCCGACCAGTCGAAGTAGGGCGAGCGCCAGGCCTCAATCACCAACCGGCGCGGGAGGGCCGGCCCGGGGTCATTGCGGATGAGTACATCCGAGGCGCGGGGGAGCACCAACCGCAGGAGGTCCAGGAGCGCCGCCACGGCCGGGTTGGTGCGCAGCGGCAGCCCATCCACCAACCGCACCGGCAGCCCAAACTCGGCGGCGGTCTGCAAGAGGAAGGGGCGGTAGGGGGCCACGTCGCGGGCTAGCAAGGCGACCTCGGCAGGGCGCACACAGTCCTGGACCAGGCGGGCCTTGAGCCAGCGCAGCGCGGCGCGCACTTCCGCCGCCCGGTCGGGGGCCGCCGCCAGTTCGACGGCCCCGGCGGCCGCGACCCGTTCCACCTGCTCACCACAGAATAGCGCGGCCTCCAGGTGGGCCAGCGGCGCGGCCTGGCAGGAGCGCTGCGCGGGCAGCGGCTCCGCCCGCACACCCAGCCTCTCCTCCAGTTGTTGGCGCGTGCGGTCGAAGCGGCGGTGGGCCAGCGCCCGCCCGCAGCCCTCCTCAGTGCCGGTCAGCGTGACGATCAGGCTCCCCACGCGCGAGGCCAGGACCTCCAGCAGCGCCAACTGCACCGGCGTAAAATTGTCAAAGCCATCCACGGCCAGGAGTGGCCAATCGGCAGCAACAGACGGGGCGCGCTCCTCCAGCGCCTCCACCGCCAGCCAGCCCAGGCCGGCCCGGTCGGCCCACCCTTGCGCGCGCAGGTGGTCCTGGTACGCGCTGTAGACCAGCGCCAGTTCGCGCAGGCGGGGTTCGTCGCCC
>DATKWP010000070.1:0-3193 GCA_035529535.1 Anaerolineae bacterium
CGCGCCCGCAACGCCGCCGGCACCAAATGGGGTAATGGCCCCCCTGTTCCCCATTCCCTGATCCCTGATCCCTGGTCCCTGGTCCCTGATCCCTGGCCCCTGCTCCCTGCTCCCTCGCGGTACAGACTGCGCCAGGCAGCCAGCCCCGAGGTGTGGGTCAGCAGGTGCCAGAAGGTGACCGTGCCGGCGTCCACCTCTTGCCCGGCGAACTGGGGATCGGGTGAGATAGTGGCCGAAGCCAGCGGGTCCTCGCTGGGGCCGATGGGCCGCCGGCCCGCGAACTCCGGCAGGACCTCCGCCACCGGTGTCGTCAATGTCACGCGCCCGGCCTCGACCAGCCGTATGAAGGCGGTCGCGGTGAAGAGTTTCGTCAGCGAGGCCAGGTCGAAGAGGCTGCCGGCCTGCGTAGGGCGATGGCCTGTGTCTGGATCGAGGTACCCGTAGACCCGTTCGAAGATGGCGGTGCCGCCCTGGCGGATGTGAAGGACGGCAGCCGGGAAGACCCGGCCTACGCCGCCCCGCATACAGGCATCCACTCCGGCCAGGCTCGCCACGTTCGGTCTGCCGATCTGCCGATGTGCCGACTGGTTCACTGGCTCAACGGGCCGCCGTCTCAGAGCGGCGCCGGAATTCCTCCATGTACAGGACGCTCCTGTTCACCCGCGTCTCCTCGGCAGCGAAGGCCATCAGGTGGCTCTCCAGCGACTCGCGACCTGTAGTCAGCGCCTGCGTTCGATCGCGTACGGCGCGCACGAAGGCGGCCATCAGCCCGACGTCGCCGCCCCCGTGGCCGGTGGCACCGATGGGACCCACGGTGGGCCGGATGATGTCCACTTTTCCCGTGCGGTGGTCGTGAACCTGGATTTCCTGTTCGTCAGGGTAATACTGGCCGCGTACCGTCGCGCGCGTGCCGTCGTAGCGCATCGTGCGGCCCTCGCGATGGGAGTGGCCGTGCATCACCAAACTTGCCGAAGTGCCGCCCTCGAACTCCATGGTGACGATCTGGTGGTCCACCACGTCGTTGTCGCAGTGGTAGACGCAGCGGCCATACGGTCCCGTCTTCAGTGCCTGCCAGCGGGCCTCATGACTCGTGTCCTCGGAGAGGACGGAGATCGGCCAGCCGCGATAGTCCAGCGCCGCGTCGAGGCCCGGGATGATGCGCCGGGCCACCCTGGCCAGCGTGGGGTGGTCGAGGATGAGGGCGGCCCCCAGCCGCTCCATGGCCTGCGGCGAGCGACGCGCGATCTGCATCAAGGGTACCAGGTCCAGGTACAGGCGGGGCGCGTACCACGGGCAATCGCCGGCGGCGGGGCAGCCATCGGTGCAGCGCTCCGGTGCGCCGGGTGGGGCGTTCTCTGGCCGATAGTGCATCAGGGAGCCGACAGAACTCAACTGGTGGCATGGCCCTAGGTTCCAGAACAGGACGTCCAGGTCGTGGCAGCACTTGGCCATGATCATCGGGCTTTCGATCTGGCTGTTGCGCCAGTGGCCGCGCACGTACGAATGGGCCATGTGCCAGTACGTGACGTTCTCCCGGTGCTCGGCGGTGACGACGTCCCCCAGGCGGCCCGAGGCGATGATCTCGTGGAGGGTGGAGAAGAAGGCCGTGTAGCGCAGGACGTGGCAGATCTGGAGCAACCGTCCCGTGCGCTCGGCAGTCTTAACCAGTTGCACGCAGTCGGCCAGGGTGGTGGCCATGGGCTTCTCCAGCAGGACGTCGTAGCCGGCCTCGAGGGCAGCGATGGTAGGCCCCACGTGGTTCCGGTCCAGCGTGCAGACGAGCGCGACGTCGGCGATCTGCCCCTGGGCCAGCAGGTCCTCCCAGGTGTGAAACTGCCGCTCGGGCGGGATGGCGTGGGCCTGGGCGAAGCGGTTGCGACGGGCCTCGTGGGGCTCGGCGACGGTGATGAAACGGATTTCGTCCGGGTGCGCCAGCGCGTAGGGGCCGTAGGCTTCAGCGCCCCGGTTGCCGGCGCCGATCAAGATAGCGGTGATGGGTTGGGGCATGGGTACGCTCCTTGAAACCAGAGAAACCAGGTTTTTCCCCAAAACCTGGTTTCTTAACTCTCTGCCTGAGTGCGATAAGCGCTCATCTCCACGATGCTCCCCTCGACGCGCGCCTCTTCGGCAGCGAAGGCCATCAGGTGGCTCTCCAGCGACTCGCGGCTCGTGGTGAGCGCAGCCGAACCAGCGGTGGTCCGCGCAGTGCTGGGATCGCGCAGCGCCTTCACGAAGGCGGCCATCAGCCCTGCGTCGCCGCCCCCGTGGCCGGAGCCCCCTGCCTGAGGGTCAACCTGCTCCATGCGGCCGGTCAAGTGATCGTGGATCTCGATGACGTCGCCAACGCCATAGCCGAACTTAGCCCGCAGCGTGGCCCGCGTGCCGTCGTAGCGCATGGTGCGGCTTTCCTCGTGGGAGTGGCCGTGCATAAACAGCACCCCCGTGGCGCCGCTGGCGAACTCCACATTGACCGTCTGGTGGTCCACCACGTCGTTGTCGCACCGGTAGACGCAGCGGCCATACGGTCCCGTCTCCAGCGCCCGGCGCCGCGCCTCCAGGCTGGTGTCCTCGGAGATGACGGACACCGGCCAACCGGTGTACTCTTGCAGGTAGAGGCGAGGCGCGTACCACGGGCAATCTTCGGCAACCGGGCAGCCGTCTGTGCAGCGTTCCGGCGCGCCGGGCGGTGCGTGCTCCCGGCGGTAATGGAGAAGCGAGCCGAAGGAATTGAGCCGCGTCACTGGCCCCAGGTTCCAGAACAGGACGTCGAGGTCGTGGCAACACTTGGCCAGGATCATGGGACTTTCGGTCCGGCTGCTGCGCCAGTTGCCGCGCACGAAACTGTGCGCCATGTGCCAGTAGACGACGTTCTCCCGGTGCTCGACGGTAATCACGTCGCCCAGCCGCCCGGAGGCGATGATGTCGTGCAGCGTGGAGAAAAAGGCCGTGTAGCGCAGCACGTGACAGATCATCAGCAGGCGGCCACGCCGCTCGGCCGTCTGAACCAGCCGCACGTTCCCGGCCAGCGTGTTGGACATCGGCTTTTCGAGCAGCACGTCGTAGCCCAGTTCCAGCGCCGGCAGCGTGGAATCCAGGTGCATCCGGTCGAGCGTGCAGTTGACGAGCGCCTGGGCGATCTGGCCGCGGGAGTACAGTTCCTCCCACGTGCGGAACTGCCGTTCCTGCAGGATGG
>DATKWP010000071.1:0-9766 GCA_035529535.1 Anaerolineae bacterium
TTGAGCACAAGTTGCTTGAGATCCTGGGGGACCCAGACGAGGGGTTGGAAATCAGGGAATCGGTGCGCGAGAGGCTCTTACGTCAGAAGCAGGCAGTCGCAGCAGGCGAACGCGGCCAGTTGTTGGAAGATGTAGTGCGGCCAGCCTGACCCTCGACAGCGATGGAGGTTTCCCGCATGAAGTTTCCGCGCCGCAGTGGCATCTTGATGCATCCGACGTCACTCCCGGGGCGGTTTGGTATCGGCGACCTGGGCGAAGCAGCGTTCCGGTTCGTGGATTTTCTGACCGCCGCCGGCCAATCCTACTGGCAGGTGCTCCCCTTGAGCCCCACCGGCTACGCCGACTCGCCCTACCAGACCCTCTCCGCCTTTGCCGGCAACCCGCTGCTCATCAGCCCCGACAAGTTGGTGGAGGCCGGTCACCTTTCGGCGGCAGACCTGGCAGACGTGCCCGCCTTCCCCGTTGAGCGGGTGGACTTTGGGCCGGTCATTCAGTACAGGACGAGGTTACTGAACCGGGCCTTTGCCCACTTCCGCGTCCAAGCGCCCGCCGGCCAGAAAGCGGCCTTCGCTTGCTTCTGCGACGAGCAGGCGTTCTGGCTGAACGATTTTGCGCTATTCATGGCCCTGAAAGAAGCGCACCATCTCCATCCCTGGCACGCGTGGGAGCCAGAAGTCGTCACCCGGCAGCCGGAAGCACTCGCCCGCTGGCGGAAGGAACTGGCAGGCGAGATCGAAAACCAGCAGTACCGGCAATGGCAATTCTTCGAGCAATGGCTGGCCGTCAAGCGCTACGCCAACGAGCGGTCCATCCACGTCATCGGCGACATCCCCATCTTCGTCTCGCTGGACAGTGCCGACGTGTGGGCCAGCCCGCACCTGTTCCACTTTGACGAGCACCTGCGGCCCACGGTCGTCTCGGGCGTGCCGCCCGACTATTTCAGCGCGACCGGGCAACTGTGGGGCCATCCCCTCTATCGCTGGGAGGTGATGGCGAGCAATGGATACGCCTGGTGGATCTCCCGGTTCCGCATGGCGTTCACCCAGGCCGACGTGCTCCGGATTGACCACTTTCGGGGCTTCTACAACTACTGGGAGGTCCCGGCGGAGGAAAAGACCGCCATCCGGGGGCGCTGGTTGTACGGCCCCGGGGCCGGCCTGTTCCACGCCGTGACGGCAGCGCTGGGGGAGATGGCGATCATCGCCGAGGACCTGGGCGACTTTGACGCCGAATCGCGCGCCGGGGTGGACGCGCTGCAGGCCGAGTTTGGTTACCCCGGCATGAAGGTGCTCCAGTTCGCCTTCAGCAGCGGCCCGCACGACCCCTTCCTGCCCCACAACTTTACCCGCGATTGCCTGGTCTACACCGGCACCCACGATAACGACACGATCGCCGGCTGGTACCAGGTCACCTCCACCGCCGCGGAGCGGGAGTATGCGCGCAAGTACTGCGCGCGCCAGTACCTGGACAGCGACGGCTCAGACATCGCCTGGGACCTGATCCGGCTGGCGTGGGGGTCGGTGGCCCACACGGCCATCACCCCCGTGCAGGATCTGCTGAGCCTGGGGCACAGGATGCGAATGAACACCCCCAGCACCGTCGGCGCACCCAACTGGTGCTGGCGTCTCTTGCCCGGCGCGCTGACCGGCGAAATCGCAGCGCGGCTACGGGAACTGACCACGATCTATGGACGCGTATAGTAAGAGAGAAACCGGGTTCTGCCGCTTCGCTTATAGAAAAACCCGGTTTCTACTGGTTTCTGGAGGATACCTATTATGAAGCCATCATCTGCATCCCGGTCCTGGCGTACACTGGTCGTTGTGTTTTTCTGTGCCTACGCACTGCTCAACACGTACTTTGTGCTCACGCCCGTGCTGGGCAGCGCCTCGCGCCTGGCATTCATCCTCGTGCCGCTCCTCATGGGTGGCTTTAGCCTGAGCCACGCCATCTATACGCTGGGGCTGCGGCACGCGCTGACCTTTCTGGCCATCACCGCGCTGGTCAGCCTGGCCTTCGAGGCCGTGGGGGTCGCCACCGGCGCCGTCTACGGCCCCTATCACTACACGGACCGCCTCGGCCCCCAGTTGTTCGACGTGCCGCTGGTGGTCCCGCTATCCTGGTTCATGGTCATTTACCCCAGTTACGCGCTCGCCAACTATCTGGCCGACGGGCGCGTGGTCAGCGCACCCAAGCCGCGGCTGGGGCGACTCGTCGGGCTGGCCGCGCTCAGCGCGCTGCTCATGACCGCCTGGGACCTGCTGCTAGACCCCCAGATGGTCCGCGACGGCCACTGGGTGTGGCACGTCGAAGGAGCCTACTTTGGCGTCCCGGTGCAGAATTACGTCGGCTGGCTGGCCACGACGCTGACGGTCTACCTGGCTTACCGGGCGCTGGAGGCACACTGGCCCCCGCGTCCCTGGGAAACGGCCAGCCACGCCTTCGAGCGACTGCCTCTGGCAATCTATGCCTTGTTGGCTGTAGGCTACGCCGTCGGTTACACCCTGCTGGGACGCCCGGCGCTGGCGCTCATTGCGCTCTTTGCGATGGGGACGCCTTGCCTGGCCGCGCTGCTGCGAGCCTGTGGACAACCCTGCGAAGGTTAGAAACCGGGTTTTTCATAAGCGAAGCGACAAAACCCGGTTTCTGTCGGTTCTAGTTACTGACCGGCGGGAGGCAAAACCAGGTCCATCACGTCCGCCCACAGCGATTCCAGTTCTGGCCCCACGCGGAAAGAACTTTCCGCGATGAGCGGGGCCAGCGCTGTGGCGCGCCCCTGCAACGCCGCGAGGACCCCCGCTTGTTCCGGCATGCGCGTCGCCGCCTGCTCCAGATGAGTCGCCGCCAGCGCGAGCGTATCGCGCGCACTCCTGGGGTTCCCTTCCAACAGCAGGAGGTGGACCTTGAGCAGGTCCTGTGCCGTCTGCAGCAGTACCAGCCGGCCTTCGAGTTCTGTCGCCTGCCCGACGGCCTGGTCGGTCCGCTTGCCCAGGTCCGCGAGCGCGCCTTCGAGTTCCGCGCGTGCGGCCTTCACCGTATCCTGCTGCGCGGCCAGGTCCTCTTCCGCCTGCGTGAGGCGGCCATCCAGTTGCTGGACCTGTGTTCCGGCCTCCTCGATCTCCTGGGCATGGAGGGCAGACTGCTCCCGCAGCGCGGTCACCTCGGCCTCCAGGGCGGCGATGCGCGCCTGTTGGGCCAGGTTCTCATTCTGCAGGCGGGCCTGTTGCTGGACCAGCGACTGTTCCAGCGCGGCGAGGCGCACGGTGTTTTCTTGCACCGGCACTACCAGGCTGCGGTAGGCCCACGGCACGCCATAGTAGAGCCCCAGGCCGATCAGCACGCCCACGATCAGGACGAAGAGAAAGCGCAGCAAGAAACGGAAGAGCATCCCGACAGCCCGCAAGGCAGGGCTTTCCGCGGGTCTTGGAGTTGGTGATTGCACTGTCATCGCTTGGCCTCCTTGTTACTGGGGGGGTAGGGGGGTCTCCCCAGGGGGCTGGGGCACCGGCCCAGGGGTAGGCTCAGGCACCGGCCCGAACACGTCCTGCAGCAGCGCCTGGAGCCCGCCGAAGAAAGTCGTCACCCGCTGCGTCTGCGCCTGCATCGTACCGAGATCCTCCGACACCTTCGCCAGTTCGCTCTCCAGCGCACCGGCCCGCTGGTCGAGCTCCACCGTCTCCTGATGCAGCATCTCCACGGCGGACTCGGCCTTGTCCACGCGGACCGTCAGGCCTTCCAGCGTGTCCAATCGCTGCCGCAGCCCGCTGATCTCCCCGCGCAGGGTGTCCGTCTCCGCCGTCAGGCCGTTGACCTGGTTCCGCAAACCCAGGACTGCGTGACTGTTGCTCAGGTCGAGCGAACCGTTGATGCCGGAAAACACCAGGAGGGTAAACAACATCCCCAGCAGCCCACCCAACAGTGACGACCAGAGCCAGAACAGGCCTCCCCGCCTGGCCGGCTCGGGCGCAGGCGCCGGGGTGGAGGGCAGCGCGACGGCTGCCACCGGCGGGGGCTTGGGGGCTTCCGCGGGGGGTTCAACCTGCGCTCCCGCAAGCACTTTCTCTGGAGCGGGCGGATGGCCTTGGGCCGGGAGGGCACGAGCTTGCGGTACCGCTTCCTCGACCTGGGGGGGAGTCCCCTCATGTAATATGGGGGCTTCCCCCCCCATACTCGCGGGCAGAGCCACCGGGAGCGGTACGACGATCAGCCGGTCGGCCAGCCGCGCGTAGGTCGCAAGACCAATGCCCGGGACCGTGGCGAGTTCCTCGGGCGCGCGGAATCCTCCCCGCTCCTCCCGAACGACCACGATGCGCTGAGCCAGCCCAGGGCCGATGCCCGGCAGTGCGTCCAGTTCCTCTGCCGTCGCCCGGTTGAGATCCACCACCGGCGGCCCGGGAGGCGCTATGCCAACGTCCACTTCGTTGACCTGGGTTTCAAGGTCCATGGTTCCTCCTTGCCTTACCTGTCTGCGCACTGACCCAGCGGCAGACAGTCTGTAGGCCGATTGGCGTGCTCTCGGCCACCACACACACCTAATGGCATGATTATACATCCGCCGCCGGATCACGCAACTCCGATCGAGCCCGCCATCCGCCATCCGCTCGCTTGTCGCCCTGGTAGGGACATGTTATAATCATGCCAGGCCCCTGTAGCTCAGCAGGATAGAGCAGGAACCTCCTAAGTTCAAGGTCGCGCGTTCGAATCGCGCCAGGGGCACTAGACGTGCACCCATGGCCCCCCGGAAGTCCCCCCCCATCCCCCCCGCATGCGGGGGGGGATGGGGGGGGGGGGATGGGGGGGGAGGTACCGCATGGCGACGACGGAAGAACGGCTGCAGATCCTGAAGATGATTCAGAACGGCCGGGTTTCGGTGGAAGAAGGGGCCCGGCTGCTGGAAGCGCTCAAGGAAAAAGAGCGTCTGCAGCAGCCCCGGCCGGAAAGCCGGGGGAAGGGGCCGCGCCAGTTCCGCATCCGGGTGACCGACCTGGAGACAGGGCGGCAGAAGATAGACATGCACCTCCCCTGGAGCCTGGTGAACGTGGGCATCAACATGGGAGCGCGCTTCGCCCGCGAAGGGATCAGCGTCGAGGACCTGGTCGAGGCAGTCCAGGCCGGGGTCGAGGGGAGGATCATGGACCTGGTGGACGAAACCGAACGGGTAGAGATCTTTGTAGAGTGACCTGTCTCCAGACTTGAGAAGTCTCCCAGACTTCTCAAGTCTTACTTTGCGCGCTGCAACACCATCAGCGTTTGATCGTCGGAGGGGGGGGCGCCACCGGTGAAGGCGGCCACCGAGGCGTCAATGGCATCCAGGACCGCCTGGGCTGAACTGCCGTCAGCGGCCTGGATGGCCGCCCGCAGACGCCCTTCGCCGTAGATGTCGTCCTGGGGAGAAAAGGCTTCGGTGATGCCGTCGGTGTAGAAGACCAGGCAGTCGCCCGGCTTCAAGGAGACGGCGTGCTCTTCAAACTGCAGCCCCTCCAGTACTCCCAGCGCCATACCTCCAGTGTCGAGGCACTCCAATTCTCGCGCGTCAGACCGCAGCCACAACGGCAGGTTGTGCCCGGCGATCACGTAGACCAGTTCTCCACTATCCAACGACAGCACCGCGTATATGGCGGTGACAAACATGCCTTGATGGGCATCGGGCACCAGCAGGTCGTTGACGTGGGCCAACACGGCGGCTGGCGACATCGCCTCCAGCGCTGCTGCTCGCATCACGGTGCGCGTGAGCGCCATGAAGAGCGCGGCCGGCATCCCCTTGTCGGCCACGTCGGCGATGACCAACCCCAGCCGCCCGCCCGGCAACTCGAAGAAGTCGTAAAAGTCGCCCGCCACCTGGCGTGCGGCGCGCCAGGCGAAGGCCAACTCCCAGCCGGGCAGGTCGGGCAACTGGCGGGGCATGAAGGTCTGCTGGATCTCGTGGGCCAGTTGCAGTTCCCGCTCCAACCGCTCACGCTCGGCCATCTCGCGTTGCAGCCGGTCGTTCTGCACGGCCAGCGCCGCCTGATGGGCGATGCCGGTGATGATATCCAGCCGTCTCTCGCGGGAGCGCGAAGGCGCGTCGGCCTCCTCCAGCACCATCGCCCCGAGCACGTCCCCCTTTACCGAAAGGGGGACAGCCAGCAATGCGTGAGGTCCCCCCTGGGTGGCCTCCCCAGGACACCACCCGACATCGGCGGCAAAGTCGGGCGGGACCAGCCCATGCCCCTGGCCGGCCCCCTCCGGCGCAGCATCAGGCCAGTAGGTCACCACTTGATCTCGCTCGCGAATCGTGTCGAGGATGGTGAAATCGCCCGGCCCATAGCGCCGGGTCCTGAGCGTCGCCTCTACGCGGCGGGGAACCCCGTAGGCCTGTACCGGGCGGAAGGCGGCTTGCTCGCCATCCCACAGAAACACGACACACCACTCGACGCCGACCAGGATGGGCACAATGCGGACGATGGTGCTCAGGACGTCGTCCAGGTTGGTCAGGCTGACCACGGCCTGCGCCACCTGAAGCAAGGCCGCTGAGACGTAGGCTTCTTCCTGTTGTGCCTGCAGCAGCCGGGCGCTTTCGACAGCGGCGGCCGTCTGATGGGCAATCCCCTGGACAAGCGTGATCTGTTCGCCGCGGAACGCCCCCGTGGCTTCGAACTCGGCCAGGTCGCTCTGATAGTCAAACAGCATCGCCCCCACCACCTGGCCGTGGGCGAGTAAGGGCAGGAGCAACAACGCCCTGAAGCCGAAAGCCGAGAGGTCCACTCCCACCAACCGCGAGTCGGTCGTCACGTCGTAACTGACGATGGGGGCCTTGTCGAGGCGCAGACGATCGAAGGCCGGCACCTCACCCGGCGCCACGCGCCACCGATCAAAGGCGGCCTGCTCGGCCGGGCCAATCCCATAGGCGGCGGCCGGCTCGAACATCCCGGCAGGTTCATCCCACAAGAGAAGGGCGCAGCGATCTACGCCGGCCAACATCGGCGCCAGGCGCACCACTGCATCGAGCACCTCGTCGAGCGTCGCCAACGACTGGGTGGCCTCGGCCACTTGCAGCAACACCGTCGAGATCCAGGCCTGTTCCTGCGCCGCCTGGTAGAGGCGGGCGTTTTCGATGGCCACGGCCGCGTAACTGGCGAAGGCGGCCGTGATCGTGCGGGCCTCAGCCCCATAGCGCTCAGGAGTGTGATGGGCCAGCGCCAGTATCCCCAGCCGCCTTCTTGCCGCGCGCAGCGGCGCCGCGATCGCGGAATAGTCCGGCGCAAACTCCAGGGTCGCGCCCAGCGGCTCCGAAGGTGCCGAGGGGGTGCGGACGAGGGGCTGGTCGGCGTCCAACGCCTGGGTGAGCCAGGGGCCAGCGTCGGGCGAGAAGTCGGGGACGTCCACTTCGGTCACGTAACCGCGCACGGCAGACAGGTACAGGTCGTCGTCGTGCATCAGCCAGATGCCAGCCACGTCGCAGGGGAGGGTACGCCCCAACTCGGTCAGGATAGCGTCGAGCACCTCGTCGAGCGCCAGGTCAGCCGAGAGCAGGCCGGCCACCTCCCGCAGGCTGTCGGCAACCTGGCTCCGCCATCGTTCGGAGCGGTATAGGTTGGCGTTGCGGATGGCGATGGCCACGCTGTCGGCCAAGGCCTGAAACAGGAAGCGATCATCGTCGCCAAAACCGTTCAGGCGATCGCTCTGCACGTCGAGCACGCCCAGCACCCGGCCGCCGAAGGTCAGAGGCACGGCCAATTCGGAACAGGTGTCAAACGGCGGCAAATCTAACGAGCGATAGCGGGGCTCGCGGCTGACGTCGTTGGCCAGCACCGTCTCGCCGTGGCGGGCCACCCAGGGGATGATGCCTTGTGGGTCGTGCAGGCTGAAGGCCAACCTTTCTACTTGCGGTTCCAGGCTGGAGGTCCCACCCCCCTCCGGCTCCCCCCTGAGAGGGGGGAGGGAAGAGGGCGGCTCCTGGCTGGAGGTCCTACCCTCCTCCGGCTCCCCTCTGAGAGGGGGAAGAGGGATAGTACCAGCCCGATAGACGATTTGCTCGGGGGCAGGATCTACGGTAAAGAGGTAAACGTACGGATAGCCAAACTGCTTGTGAACGAGCGTGACGACCTCGTTGAGCAGGGCATCCAGGTCGAGGATCGAGATAACTGCGCGGCTGACCTCGGCCACGGCCGAGAGTTGCTCCGCGCGCCGCCGATAGGCGTTGTAGAGCCGCTTGTCCTCCACCGCGATGGCGATTTGATCTGCCAGTGCGCGCAAGACCAGTATGTCGGTCTCATCGAAATCGTCCGGCTGGTCGCTCTGCACGTCCAGCACGCCCAACAGGCGGTCCCCAACTTTCAATGGCAGCGCCACCTCGGAGCGGGTTTCGGGCAACGCATCTACGGGGCGATAGTAAGGATCGTGGCTCACGTCGTTGGCCAGGAGCTCCTCGCCGGTCTGGGCCACGTGGCCGATGATGCCATCTCCGAGCCGGATCTCCAGGGCCGCCAAGGCATGGTCCTGGCCAGGCTGAGAGGAAACGGCGTCTGCACAAGCCCGGCAACGCAGGGTTTCCTGCCCTGGCTCCAACGTAAAGAGGGCCACGTAGTAGTAGTTGAAGGTGTGCAGGATCAGGTCCGTCACACGGCGGAAGAGTTCATCCAGGTCGAGGATTGCGGCAACCTGGGCACTGACCCGGGAAACGAGCGAGAGTTGAGTAACCCGCCAGCGCTCGATCGCCACCTGGCGGGCAGCCTGCAAGGCGACGGACACCTGGGCGATCAGGCAATCAAGGAGTTCGATCTCTGTTGTAGCAAAAGGGGGGCCACCGGCTCGCACGACCTCCAATACGCCTAGAGCCCTTTCGCCGGCCAGCAACGGCATCGCCACAGCCACCGGCAAGGCACCCGCGGCGGCTCCTGCGCTGAGGGTCATCTGCTGGCTATCGAGCGCGCGGCGCATCAGGTCCGACGGAGGTTCCTTGGGGAATGAGAGCGGTTCCCCGGTGCCCGGCAGCCGATAGAGCGGTTCAGCCAGCCAGAGGTCAGCCTGGCCTCCCAGCAGCCGGGCTGCCGTCTGGACGATGAGGTCCCGTTGGGCAGCAAACGTCGGCTGGGCCATCAGTTGCTCGCCCAGGGTGAGAAGTTGCTTCCACGTAACGCGATCGGCCGCCCGCACCCGGCCACTCAAGACCCCGCCTCCTTGCGCTTGACCATCGTCAACGCGTTGCCGGCCCCCGGCATAAACTCGAAGCGCACTTCGTCCATCAGCTTACGCATAAAGTAAAGCCCCAGGCCACCGACGTCGCGGTCCTCGAGATCGGCCTGAAGGTCTGGCTCAGGCACTCCGGAGGGGTCAAAAGGACGGCCGCGGTCGCGGAGCGTCACGGTCAGTCCCTCATCGTTGACGCGGCAACTGCATTCGACGTCGCCGCGTCCTTCACCCCCGTAGGCATGTTCGATGATGTTACAACAGGCCTCGTCCACTGCCATTTGCACCGCATAGATGCCATGTTCGTCCAGGTTGGCGGCTTCAGCGGCACTGGTGACAAATTCGCTGATGACAGCCAGGCTATCGTAGCGGCCGGGAAAAGTGAGCGTCTGCGAGGTCTCCACAGATGGCTGCAGCGCATCCCGCTGCGCGGGATACGTAACGTCTTCTTGCGGAGTGTCCGTCTCTAGAAACTCCCGACCGCCTCGAGCGGTTCATCGGCGAACTTGAAGAGAGGCACGAAACCTGCCAGGTCCAGCGTCTCATGGATGCGCTGGGGCACACTGGCCAACACCAACTCGCCTCGATTCCAGCGCTTGCA